>JANNWK010001116.1:0-2772 GCA_031408355.1 Myxococcales bacterium | reverse complement strand
GGTGGGTCGTCGAAGGGCCCGTCCGGGTGGTCGGCGTTCTGCCAGAGCACCACTGCAAGCGAGACGTCGGCCGCCGCGAACGGTGTCATCCGGTCGAACGAGTGCGCGTACCGATCCAGGCTGCTGCCCGTGCCGGGCACGAACACTGCGACCTTGCCAAGCTCCGCCTTCGGCCGGCGTTCGCCGGTGAAGTAGCGACTGAACTTGTAGGCGCCGAGCACGACGCCCTCGCCCACCGCACGCATCGGAACGGCAGCGGGCAGCGCCAGCACGAGGCTCTTCACAGCCGTAGACTGGCTGGCCCGCACCGCCGCGGCGATGGAAGCGCGAAGACGGGCGCCGTCTAGCTCCGCCTTCGGGCCGAGACCGACGATCAGCAGCCTGCGCGCCTTCACGCGACCGAACGTCGGCACGTCGACAAGCTGGTCGAGCTTGCCTTCGAAGTCGCTCGACTTGAGGTGACTGAGGAGACCACCGCCGAACGCATCTTCAAGGGCGAGAATGTGGTCGGAGTCCACGACCGCACCAGCAAACACGCTCACGATGAGCGCATCGGCCGCCGCGTCGCCCACTGCACCGGAAACCAACTGAACACTGAGTGCCATATCTTGGGGAAGCTAAGACAGTGACCTGAATTGGGCAACCGGCTGGCGCATCCGGCAGAGCGGGACCCGGCCACTTCATCAGCCCGCTTGGCTCGCGATCACCGTGGATATGGCCTACCCTGCCTGGATGGCTCGCTCCTTCGGTCGCACAACGTTTGGGCTGGTGGCTTCCTGCGCCTGCCTCCTAGCTGCCCCAGCCGCCCTGGCCCAGCCAGCGCCAAGCGCCGCTTTTCCCGAAGAACAGACCACCGCGCCGGTCGGCACGCCGGCGCCTGCACCGGCACCCGGGCCCGCGCCTGCGCCTGCGCCTGCACCCGCGCCCCCGCCCGCCCCGGCGCCCGCGGCCGCGCCCTACGCGCAGGACCCCAGCGCTCAACCTGGGTACGGCAGCGCCTACGGCGAGCCCCCTCCGCCACTCCAGCGGCCGGCGGGGGAGGACGAGCCGTCGAGAATCCCTCCGTTCTCCGTTCGGCTCGACCCGTTCAACTGGCTGCTGCAGGGTCGACTAGGGCTTGAACTCGAGGTCGGGTTGGCCAAGTGGGTCAGCATTGAAATGATTCCGATGTTTGTGGTGAACGAGTCACCCCCATTCTTCAACCTGAGCAACCACGAGGACAACCTCTACCAGGCGAGCGGCGGCCTGGGGGCCCTGGCGGGCGCGAGCCTCGGTGTCAACTTTTGGCTCGGCGGGAAGGCCTTCAAGGGCTACCTGCTCGGCGTGGGCATTACCAACTATGCGCTCGAATACGAGACGCGGGGCGCCGAGGACGCGCGTATCGACCTGGTGAAGCACACGGAGCGGCGCATTTACGGGATGTTTGGCTCGAGCAGCCGCTGGGGAGCGTTCACCTTGAGCGGCGGTATCGGGCTTGCGTATGAGCTCAATCAGCAGGGACGTTGTTTTCCGAGCGGCGCCACCAGCATCGCCGATGCTCGAGACACCGACTGCGAAGGTGAGCTGCAGATCGCTCTGGATCGCGACGTCAACGAGCTTGCCAACCTAAATAGTCCATTGTTCCCGATGGACCTGATGGGCCGCATCTCGCTCGGCGTGACGATCGACTGAAAGGGAGCACGAGGAACATGACCGAATCGGTGAAGTCCGTCGTCGTCATCACTGGGGCCAATGGTGCGCTGGGCAGCGCCGTGGCCCAGCGTTGCCTGGCGGAGGGGGCCTCCGTCATTGCGGTGGAGCGCGGAAAGTCCGGCGAAACTGGCGTGGAGCGATTGGCGGCCAGCCATGTTGTGCTGCGTTCGGACACGGTGGACGGGGCCGTGCTGGCCCGGGGGCTCGCCGAAGCCGAGGCCGAGCTCGGGGCGATCACGAGCGCCGTGCTCGCCGCTGGCGCGTGGCGTGGCGGGAAGAAGTTTCACGAGCAGGCCGCGGCTGTGGACTGGCGCTTCGCGCTGGACGCAAACTTGGAAGCCGCGAGCGTCGCGTTGAAAGCACTGCTCCCAGGAATGGTGGAGCGCAAGCGGGGAAGCATCGTGCTGGTGGGCTCGCGCTCGGGCGTGCGACCCTACGACGCGCCCGGCGACGCCGCCTACGCCGCCTCTAAGGCGGCGCTCGTCGCGCTCACCCAGGCGGTGGCGGCGGAGGTCCTGGCGGAGGGGGTGCGGCTCAATCTCGTCCTGCCGAGCACGCTCGACACACCCGCGAATCGCGCGGCGATGCCGGAGGCGGACCTGTCGACTTGGGTGTCGCTCGAATCGCTCAGCGGAGTGGTCAGCTTTCTGCTTTCGCCGGCCGCGCGCGACATTTCGGGGGCCGCGATCCCGGTGTACGGGCGTGTTGGCGTGTAGCGGCGAATCACCAGTATTTTTCAGTGGTGATGTGGCCCGGCTTACGTTGACGATGACGTTGAAGGCCGCGCTCGCCCAGAAGGCGGCTCGTATCGTCGATCATCTGCGGGTTACCGCACAGTAGGACGTGACAACGTTCAGGGTCGATACGGGAGCCGGCACGCTCCTCCATTTCTCCGGAAAGCAACGCCGTCGTGACACGCCCACGCAAGACGCCGGGGCTGGACTCACGGCTGAGCACGGGCACAAACCGAAACTGTCCTGACTTGGCCTGCTCAAGCTCCTCAAGTTCTTGCCGATGTGCCAGCTCGGCGGAACCCCGGACCCCGTGGGCCAGCACGACCCGCTTCGCCCGTGTGAAGGC
>JANNWK010001115.1:0-4035 GCA_031408355.1 Myxococcales bacterium | reverse complement strand
TCGCAATCCTGTACCAGAAGGCCGGTTTTCGCAACAAAGCCTTTGAAATGTGGGAAAGGGCTCTTTCGCTTGCGCCGGACGAGGAGACCCGTCAGTCCATTCGCGAGCACCTCGTCAATCTTTTGTGAAAGAGCTTTCGCGCCTTTTTGGGGCCGGGCTATCCTCGCCTGCTCGCATCGGGTCGTCCCTCCGAACACCGAAGCTACCCGTACGACGGCGCTCCGCTGAATGAAGTTTCTCTGCCCCAGCTGTAAAGCTAAGTACCAGATCGCCGACGAAAAGGTGGCGGGGCGGTCTGTGCGGATGAAGTGTCGCAAGTGCGACTTCATGATCCAGGTGTCGAGTTCTATGGCGACCCCGAGCGGAGTGCAGAGCGAAGCGCCTGCGCCTCCGGACGCGCCCAGCGAGCCCGATGCGGGAAGCTCGCCCGGAGCGGAGCGTGTCAGCTCGCCCACCGCCATCGCTCCGCCTCCGCCTCGCGCTCGACCTAGCGCGGCGACCGAACCGGGTGCGCCGCTCGCCGCCAGACGGGCACCTCCTGCTCGCTCGGGCGCTGGTGCCCCCAAGGCGCCGCCGCCGGGGGCGCCAGCGGCGAGCAACAAGACCACGATGGTCGGTGGGGTCGGTGCGCTCAGGGCACCGAAACAAGCAGCGCCCCTGTCGCCGTCGCCGCAAGCCGCAGCAGCGCCCGTCGAGCCGTCGCAGGCTGCGGCGGAGCCTGCCCTCGACGAACTAGACGAAGCCGCGCCGACCGGTGGCGTGGGTGCGGGCGCGCTGGCTGGCGCGTTCTCGGCTGCATTTGGTGGTGGGGGCGATGCTGCGCCGGAGGCCGAGGCGCCGATCAGCATGCCCGGCGACGAGTGGTTCGTTGGTATCAATGGCGTGCCGGTGGGTCCGATCCGCCTGAGCGAGCTGCGATCCAAAGCGGCGTCGGGCGCAGTCGACAAGGAGTCGCTCGTTTGGCGAGATGGCTTTGAAGACTGGCGGCCGCTCAAAACTTACCCAGAGCTAGTGGCCGTCGTCGAGGAGGGGGTCTCGAGCGCTCGCGCATCGCTAACGCCGTTTACGCCGCCCGCGTCGGAAGTGCGTGAGCCCGCCGCTAGGATGGGTGGGGGAGTGACGTCGGTGGCGGAGTCAGCGTCCGCCGTCTCCACGGACGGCGTGGCGGGCACCGCTGTCGTCGCCGATGATCTTGAGCGCCTCGGTGTGCCACAGCGGCGAGGTACCTCACCCGCGGTGTGGGTCGCCATGGCCATCGCTATCCTGTTTGGTCTCACGATTGGCTTCGTCCTATTCGGGGGTCAGAAGCCCACTGAAAAGATCGTGGAGAAGATCGTCGAGGTACCGGCTAAGGGCTCTGAAAAGGGCAGCGTACCGGCGCCCGCAGCGGACAACACGCTTCCGGAGTCGGACGTCCCCGGTGATCCGCAGGCCCCCAAGCGACTGGGTGGCCCCAGCAAGCCTGGCAGTAGCTCGGAGGCTGACGGTAAGCCGGGTCTGAATGGCCTGAAGGGCTTGACCGGTCTCAGCGGCCTCGGCCCGTCTGGTGGTCCCAACTCGGGCGGGCCCTCCACCGCTCGCCCTGGAGGTGCCCAGCTCGAATCGGGCCAAATTCAGGCGACGGTCTCGCGCTACACTGGCAGCGTGAAGCGTCGCTGTTGGCAGCCGGCGCTGGACGCGCGCGCCAAGGACGCGCCCATGACGGCGAAGGTCACTGTGACGATCACGGTCGGTGGCAGCGGCTCGGTGCAAAGCGCCACCACGAGCGGCGAACCGCGTGGCTACAGTGGACTGGCCAGTTGCATCGCCGGCAGCGTTCGCTCCTGGCAATTCCCGGCCTCGGGTGGCACTACCGTGGCCAACGTGCCGTTCGTCTTCGCGGGGCAGTAGAGGCCGGCACCCAACATAGACACGCCCGACGAGTTGCCTCGCCGGGCGTGGTCTGAGAGTCGCATAAGCCGGGTTCTGTTCGCTGCCGTCGTTGCCTCCGGTAGCGTGGCGGTCATTCCTCTAGGACGAGCGTCACCGCTCGCCTCATGCGGCCTACCCAGAGGCTCGGGCGGGCAGCCCTCAAACGCCTCTCTACATGGCCTTGCTCCGGATGGGGTTTGCCGTGCCGCAATCGTTACCGACTGCGCGGTGGGCTCTTACCCCACCGTTTCACCCTTACCTGGAGCGGTTTGAGCCGGTCCAGGCGGTTTCGCGTTTTCTGTGGCACTTTCCTCGAGGTTTCCCTCACCGGGCGTTACCCGGCATCCTGCCCTAAGGAGCCCGGACTTTCCTCCCGGGTCGAAACCCGGGCGAGCGCCTGTGACTCTCAGACGCCGCGACCATAGCCTTCTGCGCTGGGCTGTGCAATCGCCTCGGTCGCCTCCGTCTCTTGGGTCGCCTAGGCGGCGTGCAGATCCGCCGCGACGCCTGCTGCTTCTGAAATCTCGCCAATGTGGCCGCGTAGCTTACGCCGGGCGCGAACCTCGAGCTGACGCGCTCGCTCTCGCGAAACGCCGAGCCGCCTCCCTATCTCGGCCAGCGAAAGCTCATCGTCGTGGTCTGCCATCAGGCGTTTCTCGACGATGTAGCGCTCGCGGCTGTCGAGGTGCTTGAGGGAGTCCCTTACGATCGACTCGACTCTCACTCGCAGCTCGCTATCACCGACTTGGTCCTCCTGATTGTTGCCGGGAGAGACGAGCGTATCGAGCACGGTGGTTGCCGAATCGTCCCAGACCTGCGCGTCGAGCGATAGATCGCGGGCCTCGAGGCGTCTGACCATGCCTGTGACTTTTTCGGTCGGCATGTTCATCGTCGCCGCAAGCATTGCATCGGCTTCTGGTCCCTCACCCACGAGGTTGGTGATGCGCACACGCTCGCGTCGCAGTTTGAAGAATGTCTTGGAACGCAGAGCTCCCGAGCCCACGCCGACCATGCTCCACGAGCGAATGATGTGATTGAGCACATACGCACGAACCCAGTAGGCGGCGTAGGTGACAAAACGAGTGCCGCGCGTCGGGTCGTACTTCGTGAGGGCGTGCACCATTCCGAAGTTGCCTTCGGCCACTAGGTCGGCGACCGGCAGACCGTAGCGCCGATACTTGAGGGCGATGGCGACGACGTGGCGCAGATGAGCTCGCACCAGCGCGTCCCGGGCGGCCTCATCGTTGCCGGCACGGAACCGTTCGACCAGCGCCAGCTCTTCTTCGCGCGTGTGCTGGGGGTAATGTTGGACGGTGCGGACGTAGTTCTGAAAGGAGGAGTCTGTATGGCTTGGCATGACGACCTTGGTGGAGGATTGCCTCTCACCCGGACCTACGAGGTCGTGCCCTAGGAAGTTCCACGAAGAAGCGTTAAGCCTTCAGTCGATACGCCAGGGCAGCCGGCGTGGACTCCCGGACAGGCCTCCCCTTTACGGGCAGCCGGCCCGTCAGTCGTTTCGTGGGAGGGATCAGACCTTGAAGGACGAACCGCAGCCGCACGAACCCGTCACGTTCGGGTTGCCGAACTTGAAGCCAGCTCCGTGAGCACCCTCGACGAAGTCGATCTCGGTTCCATCGAGGTACTGGTAGCTCAGTGGATCGACGAACAGCTGAACGCCATGCGATTCATATCGCTCATCCATGTCGGTTGGCTTGTCCTCGAAATACAAGTCGTACTGGAAGCCTGCGCAGCCGCCGCCGATCACGCGCAAGCGCAGCCCTTGCCCGTCGAGTCCTTCGGACTGCGAAATTTCACGGACTTTGTCGGCGGCGAGGGGAGTTATCGAGATCATGGTTGAACGAGCCTTTGCGCGGGCGGACAGATTTGCCGCCGGCGCGGGTAGTATAGGCTCGTGGCCACCATGAAACCAGCCCCGCTTCTTTCGCTTCCCCTGCTTGCGCTCCTCCTCGGATTGCCGGATGTGGCGCTGGCCCAGGGGGCCCCCGCGGTAGCCCCACCCGCCGACAGTCCGCCCACTCCCCCCGCGCCCGTGCCGGCCCTGGCTCCGGAGCCTCCCGCGGCTGCTGATCCCCCGGCGTCCGAGCTGCCCCCGCCGCCGCCGCC
>JANNWK010001114.1:0-5956 GCA_031408355.1 Myxococcales bacterium | reverse complement strand
GGTGTCGTCCTTGCAGTAGGCCGTTCCACCCTGCGCCGGAGCGCACTTCTTGCCGCACACGCCGCAGTTGTTGACGTCCTTGCTGACGTCTTTCTCACAGCCGTTGGCGCGTTCGTCATCGCAGTCGGCAAAGCCCTTGGTGCAGGTGATCTCGCACGCGCCGGCGTCGCAGAAGGGCGCGCCGTTCAGCACTGGGCAGACTTTGTTGCAGGCCCCGCAGTTGAGCTTATCCGTAGTGCGGTTCACCTCGCAGCCGTCTTCGGGCAGACCGTTGCAGTCCTCCCAGCCCTCGTCGCAGCCGGCGGTGATGATCCGGCACTCGCCGGCGCTGCACTCCGAGGTGGCGTGCGGCAGAGCGCACACGTTGCCGCAAGTGCTGCAGTTCATGGCGTCGGTGCGAGTGTTAACTTCGCAGTCGTTCTGGTTCAGCTTGTCGCAGTCGGCGAAACCGTCGGCGCAAACGGGGCCGCAGACATTGGCGTTGCACTGAGCGCTGAGGCAGTCTGCGCTGCTCAAGCAGGGCTCGCTGGCCGGACATGGCGCGCAATCGGCGCCACAGTCCAGGCCCGTTTCCTTGCCGTTCGTCGTCTGATCGTCGCAGGCGGGCGCCAAACACTTGGCCTCGTCGCAGACAGCGCTCGCGCAATCGCGGCTCTCCGCGCAGCCTTGGCCGGTGATGCAGGCGCCGCAGCCCCCGCCGCAATCCACGTCGGTCTCTCCGGCGTCCTGCACGCCGTTGCGGCAACCCTCCGAAATGCAAGTGCCTGAGCTGCAAATGCCTTCAAGGCAGTCCGCATCGAGCTTGCAGCGCTGGCTGAGCGCGCAAGGCTCGCAGCCTCCGCCGCAGTCGTAGTCAGACTCCCCGAGTTCGCTGTCGAGCAGTCCGTTGACGCAGTGGTCGATAACGACGCTCACCTCGCCGCCCTGGCCGAGCGCGGGCAATTGCGGCTGTTCGAACTGAAAGTCCGGCACACTGCAGGACGTCGCGGCGACGCAGAGCGCGCTGAGCCAACGGGAGAAGCGCCGTCTCACCATAAGAGTCACGCTCGAAAGTAGCATTGCCCCTTTCGACCGTCTCAGGCATTCGCGGCCCCTGCGCGGCTTCTGGTTAAAGTTGACATCTAACTGAGCGCAATCGACCAGCGCTGAGTGTGCGCGGATGCGCGCGCTTACGTGTCAGGTGGGTCGATGTGGGAGTGACGTGACGTGACGTCGTGACGTATAGGGGCGAACACTGGGAGCATCGTAAAGAGCGTTTACGAGCCGGGCGAGTGCTACACTGAAGGCGTTTTGGTGCTGACTCCACGTCGTTGGTTCGCCTGGGTCGCGCTGGCTTCGGCAGTGCTCGCTACCGCGCCCATCTGTCGGGCTCAGGATGCCGCCGAGCTGAAGCGAGCGCGCGGGCAATTTCAGCAGGCCACCGAACTTGAGCAGGCCGGCAATTGGACCGCCGCGCTCCAGGCGTTCCGGGAGGTGGGGCAGGTGCGCATGACCCCGCAGGTTCGCTTTCACATCGCCGTGTGCGAAGAGAAGCTCGGGCGGCTGGTGGCAGCCTTGGGCGGCTACGAGCTAGCGCTGGCCGACGCTGACAAGGTGAACCCCGACTTCAAGGGTGAGGTAGAAGAGAACATTGGCAAACTGCGAGCGTGCATTCCCAAGCTCGTCATCCAACGCGGCGCTGGCGCCGAGTCCGCCGCGATCGAGCTGGACGGCGTGGCGCTGGGCGAAAGCTCGGTGGGGGTCGAAGTTCCGCTGGATCCAGGCCCGCACGCCGTGACGGCCAGGGCGCCCAACCGCAAGGCGTTCGAAGCCAGCGTTACTCTCAAGGAATAACAGGCGACTAATTTGGAGGTCGTGCTCGAAGCGCTGCCTGTCGAGCCTTCGGTGGGTCTTGGCGGCGCAGCAGCCCCGGAGAAGCCGCCGTCCAAGCTCGTGCCGCTCGTGATTGGCGGGGTCGGCGTCGCCAGCTTGGTCGGCTCCGGGGTCTTGTTTGTGCTCCGGCAGGGGACGATCTCGGACCTGGAAGCGGCCTGCGGCGCCGAGGGCAAGAAGTGCCCGCCGTCGCAGCAATCCACCTACGACGATCTGAAATTTTACCACTACGGGGCGCAGATCACGCTCGGCGTCGGCGTCGCCGCCCTCGGCACGGCGGGCGCTTTGTTGTTCTTCCAGCGCAAGAAGAGGCCGGAGCCCGCCGCCGACGGATCCGCGCTCCGGCTCGTCCCAAGTCTTCCGCTGTCGTCCGGCAGGCCACTCGGCGCGACCCTGCACGGTCGGTTCTAACGAGGCCGCGCTCAGAAGCCCGGATCGTGTTTCCAGGAAGGCTTGACCGGACCTGTTGGCCTAGCGGAAGCCGAGGCCGCAGCGGGAGCCGGCGCCTGCCACTTCGGCGCAAGGCCCAGCGGTTTGCTGCTGGCGGCGGGCGCGACGCCCTGCATCGCGTCCGGTTTCGCTGCCACAGGCAGCGCGTTCAAATCGAGGGGCTGCGTCGGCGGTGTAGCCTGGGTCACGGGGGGCACGGGCTTGTCTGGGCTGCTCGCGACCAGCGTCGGCACGGGTGGGCTTTCGCGCGTGAGCAGGAGCACGGCAAGACCTCCCACCAGAAACATACCGGCGACCAAACCCATTTTTTTTTGCGTGAGGCGCCGCTTGCCAGCTCCGGACGCGCTCAACTCGGCGCTGCCGTCTGCGGCACCCGGTGGCGCCAGACTCGCGGCCACACCGACCGTCGAGAGGGCGCTCACCCCGGAGTGCCCGCTCAGCGTCCCTTCTAACGTCGGCGACTCGCGTTGAGCCAAGAGTTGGTGCTTGTCGGCGCGCTCGAGCGCCTCGTTCAGCGTCGCCCGCGAGCGCTTTCGTTGTTCGCCGAACAGGCTGAGCACGAAGGCACCGACGTCTTGGTCGGTGCCTCGCGACGTGGGCGGGAACACCTTGTCGAGCGCCTTGAGCAACTCAGCGGCGCTCGAATAGCGGCGATCCCGTTCCTTCTCGAGCGCCTTGAGCACGACCTCCTGAAGCGGCGGCGGGTAGTCAGGCAAGAACTTGCGGGGCGGAATCGCTGGCTCCGGATCGGTAATTGCGTACAGCGTGGCGCCCTCGGACTCCTTGCGGAAGGGATGCTTGCCCGTGGTGAGCGCGTACAACACAATCCCCATCGCGAACACATCGACGCGCCGATCGATGGCCAGTCCGCGCACCTGTTCGGGCGCCATGTAGCTGACTTTGCCCTTGAGTTGCCCGGCCTGGGTCGCGCCTCCGCCCAGGGCTGTGGCCTTGGCCACACCGAAATCCACGACCTTGGCCACGCCATCGTAGGTGACAAGGATATTTTGGGGAGAAATGTCGCGGTGCACCAGCCCGAGCAGCAGGCCTCGCTCATCGGTCAGCTCATGGGCGGCGTGCAGGCCCGCCGACGCCTGCATCACGATCCTCACCGCCACCGGCGCGGGCACCCCACCTTTGGACTTGGCGGCCCGCATCAGCTGGTTCAACGGAACACCGTCGATCCACTCCATCGCCAAGAACAAGACGCCGTCTTGCTCGCCGAGGTCGAGGATCTCGCAGGCGTGCGGGTGGCGCACTTTCGACGCCAGCGACGCCTCGTCGAGGAACATCTTCTCGAACTGATCGTCCTCGCTGAGCTTCGGCAGCATCGTCTTGACGGCGACAATCTTCTGAAAGCCGCGCGTGCCTTTGAGACGCGCGGCCCAAACCATGGCCATGCCGCCCGCGGCTATCGGCATGAGCAGCTCGTAACGCCCCAGCACATGGCCGGGCCCGATCTCGTGCTGCGTGGTCATGGACTGAGGTGCGAGCGAAGCGGAATTCACGCGCTTCTAGAGTCTCGCAGCCTTGGCGGGTCCGCTCAAGCGTAGTGCTCGCTTCTGACCCAAAGATTGAGCCATACGGTCCCCCCGCCCACCCAGCCGTTTTCGCCCGGCTCGCCCGACTCACGCGAAACGCAGAGATTTAAGGGGTTGGTAAGCGCCCATTCCGAAACGCCGGCCTACCTACAGTGGCGCCTTCGCCGGTCATTCGTGAACGGTGACCTTGATCATCTGGACGGGCGTGGCCGGGCGATCGCCCGCGCCGGTCTTGGTGCTCTCGATCTTCTTCGCCACATCCATGCCTTGGGTGATCTTGGCGAAGACCGGGTGCTTGGACGCACCGGGCGTGAACCAGTCCAGGTAATGGTTGTGGACGGTATTGATGAAGAACTGGCAGCTGCCGCTGTTGGGGCTGCCCGTATTGGCCATCGAGAGCGTCCCGGGCTCGTTCGAAAGCTTCGCGTTCTCCGGGTGCTCGTCGCGAATCGTGCCGTCGGGGCTATTGCCCGTGCCCGCGCGGGCGCTGTTCGGATCGCGGCTGTTGGGGCAACCGAACTGGATCATGAAGTTATTGATCACGCGGTGAAAGTGCAGACCATCGTAGAAGCCTGCCTTAGCGAGCTTGATGAAGTTCTGCGCGGTGATCGGCATCTTGTCCGTGAAGAGTTCGATCTCCATGTCACCAAGAGAAGTACTGAGCGTTGCCGTCGGGTTTGCCATGGGCCGAGGAAGCTAGTGCCCTCCTCCGGAAGTGACAATCGTTTTAGCAGCGCGCCCCGCAACCCGTGGGTTTGTATGGCTCAGCACGCGCACCTCGCCGGTTGTTGCCGGGTTTAGTCGCACGCCTTGGGGAAGAGCCCGGCCGCCAGCAGCATATACACGGCCCGTAGCGACTCCTCGAAGTAGGCGCCGTCCGAGATCGATCGGAATGCGGTGCCGTACTGATCGGCCTTGGCCTGACTGTGGGCCATCGCGGCCAGCGCGAAGGCTCCGGTGAAAGTGGAGTTATGATTCGCGCTCTCCTCGCTACCGCTGAGCGTGTACAGGTCACCGATGGCGGTAATGCCACCGGCAGGGCCGTCGACCCAAGCGGTGAGCTTGTCGAGCCAAGCCTTGGCAGCCGCCGTGCCGTACCACGAGTAGTCGGCGGCGACGCGCCAGGGAGTACGGGCCGCGTCGTAGCCGTAACGGTCGCCAAGCGGCTTGCCGCCGCAGCCGGCGCCGCCGCCCAGGTTCGACCAGTTGGGAACGAGGCCCGTGCTGCCGTTGGCGGCGCGGCCGAGTTGCGTGTAGCTGTCGCCGGCCAACTTGTTCCAAAAGGCTGCCTGATCCGGCTTCTTCTTGGCGAAGGCGCGATAGTAGCCGGGCGCGGCGTAGGAGACATTTTGACAGTCATCCAGTCCCGTGGGGGCGGGCTTTAAGAAGGCCTCGCCGCCGTCGATGGTCTCGTGAGCCCTGATGGACGCGATCAGCGTTTGCGCCTCGCCTAGGTAGTTGCCTCCCCATTTGCAGGCTGCCTGAATCAACGCCATCGCCGCGTCGAGATCGGCATCGCTGGCGGCGTTGCCATCTTGGGTCCCGCCACAACCGTTGACTTGCCAGCCCATCAAGCCGTTGCTCGAGTGAGCCTTGTAGTACGCCCAGAGCGCGTCGAAGTCGGCCTGATCGCCGTGCCCCACGGTGAGCAGCATGCCGTAGCCGATGCCCTCGGAGACCGTCTGCTCCCGCTTGCCGCCACCCGCGCGGTCCAGCGCGACGCGGGCTTGGCCGTTACCACAGCTTACGAAATAGCGCGTCTTCCAGAGCGTGTAGGCGGCTTTGGCGTGACTGGGTAGTAGCGTCGCCGGGAAGAAGCCGCTGCCGACGCCAGGATTCGCTTCGCCGCTCGCGCTGCCGCCGGTAGCGGGTCCGTTGTTGCCGCTACCGGCGGTTCCCGAATTGGCGCCACCGGTGGTGCTGGTGGCTCCCGCGCTGCCGGCACCTCCTGCGGCTGCGTTAGTGCCGGCGAGGGGAAGCCCCTTGGCGCCACCGGTACCGGTGCTGGTGCCACCGAGACCGACGCGCTGCAGCGAGCCGCCCGCGCCGGTGTCCGCCCCAGAGCCGTCGAGCTGTTCGGACGGCGGCTGGGC
>JANNWK010001113.1:0-2979 GCA_031408355.1 Myxococcales bacterium | reverse complement strand
TGAGCGAGAGCGCATTGCCTCGTTCGCGGCCGACCGCTCGGGCTTGGCGATCGTGGGTGGCCCAGACGTCGTCGCCAGGGTGGCAGAAGCTCTCGAGGGAGGCCCTGACTGGCCAGCCAACGGGCGAGTGCTCGCCGCCTGGCCAGAACGCGATCTGACCGAGATATTACCCAATCGCGGCAGTGGCGCCTCACTGGCGGTCGCTCTGCGCGTCGCCGACCCCAACCGCGCCTTGGCAGCGGCAACCCGGCTCGCTTCGCCGGAGAGCGCGCTCGAACCGCGGCTCACGGCCCTGGGCGGAGGCCTAAAAGTGGAACGCATCACGGCGACCGCGCATCCGCAGGGGGCCTGCCTGCGGGTAGACGCGCGGGTGGACGCTTCGCCACCGCCGGACGTGAAGCACCTGGGCTTCGCCGTCCAACTGATCGAGGAAGAAGCCAACCTGGCCCTGGGCGAAGGAGCAGCGGAGCGTCAACTGGAAGGTCGCGCCCTGTCCGCGTCCGATCCGCGAGTCGCGGCGCGCCGGGCGGCCTACCATGTGCTGGTCGGCGCCGCCGAAGGCGCGGCTCAGCGCCGCATCGTCAGCGTCACCACGCCGGACCGGACGCTCACGTCCCTCGGCCTCGACCAGGCAGCCGACGCCGCGCGAGCCGAGCCTGCACCGCTCGCTGTCGCCGTTCGGGTAGAAGCCAATCAGCCAGGCTTTTGGGCGCTCGTTTCAACCCCGTGCGGCGCGTCGAGCGAACGCGGCGACAGCGCCGGTCAGGCCGCGCTCGTCTTCGCCGCCGCCAGCTTAGCCGCACCTCGCGGCGTAAGGCTGGAGCCCTGGGTAGGCGCCGGAGGCGTGGGCTTGCTCGGCTACGCGGAGCGCACGACAGGAGAGACGAGCCGGGCCACCGCAGAGCGGCTCGGCGACGCGCTAGGTCGCGCCCTCGTCGAGCCGCCCAGCGCTCTTGCCGTCGCAGACGCTCGCACGCAACTCCTCAAGGCCGTGGGCGTGCCCAGGCCGGCTCTCAACGCGCTGCTGGAGGCGCTGGCGCCCGGTCATGTTGGCGCGCTGATGCCCCGCGGCACCTTCGCAGGCGTCGAATCCGGCTCACGGGACGCCATCCTGGTGCGACAGCGCGAGCTCTTGCGCCTGCCGCATCGCCTCGCGGTCCTATCGCCAGGGGAGGCGCTCGAGGGGAATTTCCTGGCCAAGCGCCTCGCTCGCTGGCTCAAGAGCCCCGAGCCCTCGCGGCCCTCGCCTTGCGTCGCTGCGGTCGAGCCCCCCGCGCGCTCGGAGCTCAACGTGGACACCCGCAGCGCCGCGCCGGAGGGCACGTACCTGGCCTTTCGAATCGCCGCCGAAGCGGGCCCTGAAGCCGAGCTGCTGGCCGAGCTGCTCGACCAACCTGGCGGCGCGTTGCCGCGCGCTCTCGCCGAACCCGAGCTGGTCGGTGCCGCACGAGCCCTGGTCTTCGGTGGGCACCACGCACGAACACTCGTTGTCCAGGTCAGCGCGTTCGAAGGCCAGGAAGCCAGCGCCTTCGAACGCGTCCAGCGCTTGTTCGAGCGGCTCGCTTCCGGAACGTTCTTCACCCCGCAGGAGCTGGACCGGGTCGTGGCACGCAGACGCGAGGCCCATCGCACCGCCGCGCTCGATCCGCGCTTTCGGTTGGTCTCGCTGCTCGAAGGTAGCGCGCCCGCACTGCCCGACGCCGCGAGCCTCCGCAGGCTCATGTTACTGCTGCGCCCAGAGCATTCGATCGTCGTGCGTAGCGAGCGGCGCTCCGCTTCGCCCGGACGCTCAAAATCCCCGCCGGCTCGCTAACAGCGCGCTTCTGGAAAGCCGGCTTAGGCCTCAGCAGCCAGCACCAGCCGGCCGAGATTTGCGTGGCAGGGCCAACGTGATAGCGAAGCCCGATGGATAGCCGGCAAAGCGTTCTCATTCTGGACTACGGCTCGCAATACACCCAGCTGATTGCCCGTAGGATCCGCGAATCGAGCGTGTACTGCGAGATCCACCCCGGCACCATTTCCCTAGACAAGATCCGCAGCATCGCCCCGAGCGCGATCATTCTGTCGGGCGGGCCGCAAAGCGTGTACGCCGCCGACTCACCGAAGAGCGACCCGGGTCTGTTCGAGCTCGGCCTCCCCGTGCTCGGAATTTGCTACGGCCAGCAGCTGATGGCCCACCAGTTGGGCGGCAAGGTCGAAGCGTCCGACGAGCGCGAGTACGGCGCGGCCGAGGTCGAGATCGGCGAAGGCACCGGCATCTTCGGCACCTTCAAGGCCGGCGAGAAAATGGGCGCATGGATGAGCCACGGCGACCGGCTCACCGCTCCCCCGCCCGGTTTTCGCGTCATCGCAAAATCTGGCAACGCGCCCTTGGCGGCCATCGCCGACCCGTCTCGAAGATTGTACGGCATCCAGTTTCATCCCGAGGTCGCCCACACTCCGCGCGGCATCGAGCTGCTCAAGTCCTTCCTGTTCGACGTCGCCCGCTTGTCGCCCACCTGGACCCCTGGTTCCTTCGTCGATGAGAGCATCGCCAAGATCAAAGAGGCCGTGCCGGAGACGTCGCGGGTCATTTGCGGTCTCTCAGGTGGGGTCGATTCCTCGGTCGCCGCCGTGCTGTGCCACCGTGCCCTCGGCGATCGTCTCGTCTGCATCTTCGTGGACAACGGCCTGCTGCGCGAGGGCGAGTTCGAGAGCGTCACGGCGACCATGCGCCAAAGTTTTCAACTCAACCTCATTCCGGTAGACGCCCGCGCGCTCTTCTTGAAGGAGCTGAGCGGCGTCACGGATCCAGAGCAGAAGCGCAAGATCATCGGGCGTGTCTTCATCGAGGTCTTCGACGAGCACGCCGCCCGCGTCGAGAACGCCGACTTCCTGGTGCAGGGCACGCTGTATCCCGACGTCATCGAGAGCGTCAGCGTCAAGGGACCAAGCGCCGTGATCAAGAGCCACCACAACGTAGGGGGGCTGCCGGAGCAC
>JANNWK010001112.1:0-4707 GCA_031408355.1 Myxococcales bacterium | reverse complement strand
CGCCATCCACGGCCGTGACCGGCATGGTCGCGTGCAGCGCGTAGTGGAACGTTTCGGTCGCGCCGGGGGCCAGCACGCTGACGTAGAGAATGAGCTGCCGTCCGGTGAGCTCGAACTTGGACAGCGTGCCCTCGGCGATTTGCTGCTGCAGCTCTGCCGTATCCACGCTGAAACCTGGCGGGATACCGAGCGTGAGCAGCACCATATTCTGAGTCACCTGCTCGTTATTGGTGAGCGTGACGGTGGCTTCGACTGTGTCGTCCACGAACAAGCTTTCCTTGTCGTAGCTCACGCTGATGGATAGCGGACCCAGCGGCTCAGCCGGTACGAGCGCCCACGGTAAATGGTGGCTCGCAACCAGATTGTAACTGGGCTTTCCGCTGCCGATGAAAGTCAGACTCACGTCGTGCGAACCGGTGCTGGCGAGGTGACTCAGGTCGACGCGCGTCATCACGTCGCTTTGGGCCTTGGTGAGCGCGACGGTCTTCACCGTGTTGTTGTCTACGCTCACGCTGAGGCTGCCGATCGCGCCCGACGTGCCCTTGCTGGCCGCCAGCACGAGCGCGCGCAACGTCCAGATGGTGGCTTGAGTGGAGCCGAAGTTGCCGTTCGCGTCCTTCTTACTTGTGAGGTACTTGAGGGCACCGTCCACGAGTGCCGGGTGTCCGCCCGCGCCGAGTAGGGCGTGGGCCACGAGCGCCGTGGCAGCCACCGCGGCGTCGTTGCCTGCCCCGTAGAAATTCGTCTGCGTGTCGCCCGAATCCCAATAAATCGCCTCGCCGTCCGTCTTCTTGAGGCTGTCCAGGAGCGCGAACACCTGCTCGAGCTCTGGGTCGCCCGGGGCTCCCGCCACCAGCGCGTTGGCCACGATGCCCAGCGTGTAGGCGTCGTCGCTGCTGCCCAGATTGGCCTTCACATAGGCCAGAGCTTGCTCGATGGCGCTGCCGGTCTCGCCCGCGCTCGCCAAGGCCCAGGCTGTGAAGGCCGTGTTCCGGACCTGGCTGGTGTGGAAGCTAAAGAACTCCGACATGTCGCCCTTGAACGAGCCGTCCGGTTGCTGCTGCAGCAGAAGCCAGCGTAGCGTGCGCGCCAGCATGGCCTCGTCCACTGGGTGCACGCGCGCCATGTCCGAGAATTCCATGAAGCCGAAGGCGGTGACCGACAGAAACGGCGCGGGATCCTGCTCGCCGAACCAGGAGAAGCCGCCGCCGGGGTGCTCGAAGGTGAGTAGGCGCTGGTAACCCGCGGACATCAGCGCCTCGGCCTTGAACTCGATTTCAGGTGTGAGCTGGTCGGTTGCCAACATGTACTCGGTGACGAGCACGTTCGGCCACGCCGACGAGGTGGTCTGCTCGAAGCAGCCGCTGGGTTCGGCCAAAATGCTGTCCATGCCCTGGACGGCTTGCGCCAGAAAGGCGGGGAAAATGTCCAAATAGAGCTGCTCCGAGCCCAGCACCGCGTTGACCGGGAAGGTCACGGCCTCGCTTACCACGCCAGCGCTCAGGCTGCCGGAGAGCGCCTGGGGGAAAGCCTTGCCGTCGGGCACCACGCGCACCGTGCGCGCCACGGCGTCCGACTTCTTGTCGCCGGTAGCGAGCACGGTCAGCGTCCTCAATCCCACCTCATCGACCCGGACCGGGAAGCTCACGCCCGTCACTTGGCCCGGCTCGAGCGGAACGCTGGCCGTGGTCGAACCGAGGGGCGTGTACCAGCTGCCCGGCGACAGCTCGATGGCAACGACCTGCGGCACATCGAGGTAGTTGTAGACGGCGATGGGAAACGTGACCTCGTCGCCGCGGCTGAGCGTGGCCGGGAAATTCACGTCCACGAAGAAGTCCTGAAACACGCGGAGCCCGCTCTCGCTGCCCCCCAGGCGCCCGTCGGCCGAGTTCGCGAGCGCTGACACGCGCCACTCCGTAATGCTGTCGGCCATGCCGACGTCAATGCTGGCCATGCCGCTCGCGTCGGTGATGATGGATGGGTTCACGTACAAAGTTTCTGGAAAATCCGTACGCACGCGCGGCCCCGCCTCGCTGCTGTTGTCCGACTCGGGCAGGGGCGCGCCCGTCGCGGCTCCTCCGCCCGCCGCAGCGTTTCCAGGCTCGGCGCCCGGCTGCGCGGCAAAGTCCGGAGCATCGGGGCCCCCGGCGCGCAGCCCAGCCAACGCGCCGAGGCTAAAGGCCAGCGCCGTATCGTCCTCGCTGCCTTGGCGTTCGTCTGGACCTGCACCGGTCAGCGTTACTTGGTCATAGCTGTGGGTCACGCCGAACTCGTTCCCCCAAAAGTCGTAGGCAACGAACGCGCCCTCGATCTCCTTACCCAGGAGTTCGGCGAACGAGCCTGCTTGGCACGTGGGCATGCTCGGGGTGCAGCCCTGCGCGCTCAGCGTCGCTTGGACACGCGCTACCAGCTGGTTCAGCTCGGGGTCAAGGGCGGCCTTCAGCGTGATGTACGCGGGCTGAAGCTGAGCCCTTGCATCCTGCAAGACGGCCTGGAGGCTGCCTCGTTGGATGCCGGTGATAGAGGTGTTCTTCATGGCTGCCAGCGCGGCCGACGTTCGCTGCTGCGCTGCGTGCGCCAGCTTGGCGTTCTTTGAGGTAGTTTCGGTGAAGAGCAGGCTGGTGAAATCTGCTGCAGGTGCCTGCAGCTCGTACTCGGGCACCGAAAATTTGTCGTCGATTTCGAAGTAGCTGCGCAGTAGCCCGGGCTTGGCATCAACCAACGCAAATACAGCCTGATCCACGATCTGAACGCCGAGCGCGGCTACGGCGGGGGCGCCCGTTTCGTCGCTCACCTGAAGCGTCAGCTTGGCGGTTTGGCCGGGCTCGTAGACCTCTTGGTCCGCCGTCACCTCGACGTTGAGTGCCGCGTCCGAGCGGGCAAAAATCGTGCGCCCGGTGCGGACAATCTGTCCGTCGGCGTCTACCAGGTAGGCTTCAATCCGGTTGTTGCCGGCCAGGCCTACGTCGATGGTGGTCGCGAAGTTGGCTCGACCAGCCTCCGTGGTGAGCGTGCGCATGTCGACGGTTTGCCCGTCGTTCGACCAATCGACGTAAACGCGACCTTGCGCCGCCGTCGAGATGACGTCCACCTTGACGGTTTCGCCGACCTCGTACACGGACTTGTCGGTGCGCAGGATGAGATGCTCGGCGCCCACCTGGGTGGTGAAGTCGAACGTCGTCGCGACGGATTTTCCGCCTGCCAGTTCGATCACTGCCTGGAAGCCGGCGCGCGCCGCTGCCGCCTTGCCTCCCGGAGGCGTCCAGGCCAGCTCGGCCTGGCCGAAGTCGTCCGTCGTCGCCGTGAGCTTCGCGCCGTCGGGCGCGCTCAGCGTGACCGCGGCGTTCGGCAGCGGCGTGCCGAGCGGATCGGTCGCGAAAAGCAGCAGTTGGTTCGCCACGCCCGGGACGATCGCTGTGGACTCTGGCACGAGCGCGACGTTCGCGCCCTCTGCCGAAACCGTGACGAGCGTCGACTTTTCGACCTTCTGTCCGGCGCTGTCGGTCACCGAAACCCGCAGCTCGATAGCCGCGTTGCCCTGTCCGACCGGCAAACCGGGCAGCACCTCCGGCAGCGTGAGCGAGAATTCGTAGTGGCCGTCCTGGTTGAGCGAGCCCATCACCGTCTGAAAGAGCGTCGTGCCGACGTCGAGCGAGTAGCCTTCCACGACGACCTCGCCCGCGACGGGCTTTCCGAAAAAATACTTGGAGTCGATCACGCCACGAAGGGTGGCGCCCGGCGCGTACCACGGATCCTCCGGCTTCACGCTGACTGCGAATTTCGGCAGGGCATAGTGGGAGACGTTGATCGTCTTCTCGCTCGTTACTGTCCCGGCGAGCACGCGGACTTTGAAGGCTCCCTCGTTCAGAATGCCGCCAAGCTTGAAGCGCGTGAACGCGATACCGTGTTCGTCGGTGGTCACGGCCTTCTTGAAGATCTTGTTGCCCTTGCCGTCCTCCACCTCGAACGTGGTTCGCGCATCGCTCACGGGCTTGTTGCCGTCCCGGCTCAGCGAAAGGGCGCGCAGGTTGATGATTTGGCCGGGTTGGTAGATCGGCTTGTCCGTCGTGAGCAGCAGCTTCTCCTGGCTGTCTTCCACGCGCATGGCGTCGGCCACCACGGTTTGCGTGCCCTGGGCCGTCATGCGCGCCCGTACCTGAAAATCCCCAGCCTTTTTGGGCTGCAAGCTGATGGTAGCGTCGCCCGTGGCCTCTGTCATGACGACGTGGGATTCCTGGACCTCGCCTGCTTGCATCAAGTCGAAGGTGACTTCCTGTCCTGCGAGCGGCTGATTTCTCAGGGCGTCGTCGGTGCGAACTCGGTAGGACGCTTGGCGCCCCTTGCGCAGCGTGGCGGGCCCCTCGACTCGCAACTCGTACAGCGGCACCACGTAGAGCAAGCTGCGCGTGACGCGGAGGCCGTTCGGCGTGTTGTCGTCGACCCGCACGTTGAAGTTCACGAGCTCGCCCTGCGTCGCCACGTCTGCTGGCGATGGTATAGAGGCCGTGAGCGTGGTCGTCTCTTGGGGCCCGAGCGCGTAGGGCAGCTCCACGGTGCCAAGCTCGCGGGTGCCGTCCACTCTCAAGAGCCGCAGCTGCAGCTTGCCCTGGCTTGGGCGGTCGAGCAGGGAGGTCACCGGCACGCTGACGGTGAGGGTGCCGTCTTCGTTGGCGCCGCGAAGATTCGGCTTGCCATCGACGAGCCGAA
>JANNWK010001111.1:0-3462 GCA_031408355.1 Myxococcales bacterium | reverse complement strand
CATCACCGCCAACGACCTCAAGACCCGCGGCATCGCAGCCATCGAGGCGTCGCTCGGCGGCGGCCGTACCGAAGCCGTGGTGTCGGTGCGCGGTGCCGAGCGCTACGTGGTGATGGAACTCGCCCAGTACCAGCGCCTGCGCGAATACGAGCTGGAAGCAGCGCTGGCCGAAAGCCGGGCCGACATCGCCGCGGGCCGCTTCAAAGTCGAGTCGCCGGCCCGGCATGTCGCCCGCTTGCAGACGATGATCGCCGGGGGTGATGACGGCGCGCCCGCTGCGCCCGTCCCCAAGCGCCGCGCGGCCGTGGCCGCCGCAGCCAAGCCATCGGCGCGCAAGAACGCGGCACCGGCGGCCAAGCAATCGGGCAGAGCCAAGGCCCGCTGACGCGGCTGGCGGCTCTTCGCGCTCGGGACATGCCCTACCAGATCGTCTTCACCGAGCGCTACAACCGCATCGCGGCGCGCTTTCTGAAGCGCCACCCGGACATGGCCCGCGCCTACGAGAAGACACTGGCGCTGCTCGAGCTGAACCCGCATCACCCCTCGTTGCGTCTGCATGCGCTGGGCGGCCGGCTGGCCGGCGTGCACTCGGTGTCGATCAATCTTTCGTACCGCATTACCCTTGTGCTGCTGCTGACCGAGCGCGAGATCATTCCGCTCAACGTGGGCGACCATGACGCGGTGTATTGAGCCGCACCCAAGGCCAGGAGGCTACTTTGACCGTGAGCATTTCTGTCGATGAGTTTGGCCGCGATCCGCTGGCCTTTGTCGACCAAGTGGCCCGCGGACACGCGGGCCTCGTCATCACCCGCGACGGCAGCGGAGTCGCGGCACTGGTCAACATGCGTGACTTCGAGATGATCGAGCGAATGCGCAAGAGACTCGACGAGCTGTTTGATCGACTGGGCCAGGCCTTTGCTGACCTGCCGGAAGAAGAGGGCCAGCGCTTGATCGACGAATCCTGTGCCGAGGTACGCCGTGAGGTGGGTGCCGAATGGCGTGCTGCGGGACGTCTTCCATGACGCTGCACCGCGAGAACCGCTTCGAAGACGAGATCTGCGCTGACCTGGCCGCCAACGGCTGGCTCCATGCCGATGGCGACGCGGCGCGGTACCACCGCGCGCTGGCGCTGTTCCCGCCCGACCTGCTGGCCTGGGTGCAGGCCACGCAACCCAAGGCCTGGGAGGCGTTGACCAAGCTGCACGGCGCCGGGGCTGAGACGGCGCTGCTGGAGCGCGTGCGCAAGAGCCTGGACGATCGCGGCACGCTCGACGTCCTGCGTCACGGCGTCGAGCTGCTCGGACTGCGCCAGCCGCTGGCGCTGGCGCAGTTCAAGCCGGCGCTCGGGCTCAATGCCGACACGCTGGCGCGCTACGCCGCCAACCGGCTGCGGGTGGTGCGGCAGTTGCGCTACTCGCTGCACAACGAGAACTGCATCGACCTGGTGCTGTTTCTCAACGGCCTGCCGGTGGCCACCGCCGAACTCAAGACCGATTTCACGCAGAGCGTGGACGACGCGGTCGATCAGTACCGCTACGACCGCCAACCCAAGCCCAAGGGTCAAGCCGCCGCCGAGCCGTTGCTCACCTTTGCCAGCGGCGCGCTGGTGCACTTTGCGGTGAGCAACATGGCGGTGCGCATGACGACGCGGCTCGTCGGTGCTGGCACCGGCTTTCTGCCCTTTGACCGCGGCGACGACGGTGCCGCCGGCAACCCGCCCAACGAGGCCGGTGGTCACCGCACCGCTTACCTGTGGCAACAGGTCTGGGCGCGCGAGAGCTGGCTTGAGATCCTCGGCCGCTACCTGGTGGCGCAGCGTGACGAGAAAAAGCAGATCAAGGCGCTCGTCTTTCCGCGCTATCACCAGCTCGACGCCACGCGCCGGCTGCTGGCCACCGTGATGGCCGAGGGGCCGGGGCACAAGTACCTGATCCAGCATTCGGCCGGCTCGGGCAAGACCAACTCGATCGCTTGGGCCGCGCACTTTTTGGCCGACCTGCACGACGAGCAGCACCGCAAGCTGTTCGACACCGTGCTGGTGGTGAGCGACCGCAACGTGCTCGACTCGCAGTTGCAGGACGCGATCTTCGACTTCGAGCGCACAGCCGGCGTGGTGGCCACCATCAAGGGCGAGGGCGGCAGCAAAAGTGCGGAGCTGGCCGAGGCGCTGTCGGGCGGCAAGAAGATTGTGGTGTGCACGATCCAGACCTTTCCGTTCGCGCTTGAGGCGGTGCAGGAGCTGGCCGCCACGCAGGGCAAGCGCTTCGTGGTGATCGCCGACGAGGCGCACTCTTCGCAAACCGGCGAGGCCGCCGCCAAGCTCAAGGCCGTGCTCAGTGCCGAAGAACTCAGGGAGCTGGGCGACGGCGGCGAGTTCAGCGCCGAAGATGTGCTGGCTGCCCAGATGGCGGCGCGCGCCAGTGACAACGGCATCACCTACGTTGCCTTCACCGCCACGCCCAAGGCCAAGACGCTTGAGCTGTTTGGTCGCCGGGCCGAGCCGGGCAGCCTGCCGGCGCCGTTTCATGTGTACTCGTTGCGCCAGGCCATCGAGGAGGGCTTCATCCTCGACGTGCTGCAGAACTACACGCCCTACAAGACGGCGTTCAGGCTGGCGCACGACGGCGCGGAATATGACGAGAAGACGGTCGAGCGCAGCGAGGCCACCAAGGGGCTGATGCGCTGGGTCAAGCTGCACCCGTACAACATTGCGCAGAAGGTGGAGATCGTCGTCGAGCATTTCCGCACGCACGTCGCCCCGCTGCTCGGCGGGAAGGCCAAGGCGATGGTGGTCGTCGGTAGCCGGAAGGAGGCCGTGCGCTGGCAGTTGGCCATCGAGAAGTACATCGCCGAGAAACAGTACGCGATGCAGACGCTGGTGGCGTTCAGTGGCGAGGTGCATGACCCAGACACCGGTCCCGAGCCCTTCACCGAAAACAGCAAGGCGCTGAACCCCCGCCTCAAGGGCCGCGACATCCGCGAAGCATTCAAGGGCGACGAGTATCAGATCCTGCTGGTCGCCAACAAATTCCAGACGGGCTTCGACCAGCCGCTGCTCTGCGGCATGTACGTCGACAAGCGCCTCGCCGGCATCCAGGCCGTGCAGACGCTGTCGCGCCTGAACCGCGCGTACAAGCAGGACGGCATCACCAAGGACACGACGTACGTCGTGGACTTCGTGAACGAGCCGGCGGACGTGCTGGCGGCATTCAAGCTGTATCACACGACTGCGGAGCTGTCGGCGACGACGGACCCGAACCTCGTGTTCCAGCTGCGGGCGAAGCTCGATGTGGCCGGGCACTACGACGAGTTCGAGGTGGATCGCGTGGCCGCCGTGGAGGTGGACCCCACCGCGAAGCAGAGCGCACTCGTGGCAGCCGTGTCACCCGTCGCGAATCGCGTCCTGACGCGGTACACCACCACGCTGAAGGCCTTCCGCGCCGCGACGGAATCGGGTAACAC
>JANNWK010001110.1:0-1800 GCA_031408355.1 Myxococcales bacterium | reverse complement strand
GTTTCCAACTCGCGCTCCCCGACTCGCAGATGCCGGTGCTCGGCGCGCATGCGCCGGTGCCCGCCCCCGATGGGTCGTTCCTGATTTACAATGGTCCGGTGCCCGGTGAGCCCGCGCTCACGCAGCTCTGGATCAAGCGGCGTGATGCGAGCGAGGCTACACCGATACCCGGCAGCCAGGGCGCCGGAACGGTGAGCATTTCACCCGACGGCAAGCGAGTCGCCTTCGACGATTCGGGGAGACTCCGCGTTCTCCCCATCACTGGAGGCGCTTCGTTGGTGCTGGCGCAGCCCACGGTGCAGCCGTACGGCGTGTCGTGGCTGAACAACGAACGCATCCTCTTTGTCGCCTCCCCGCCGAGCACTCCCAGCCTGCTGGACATCTTCGTCGTTCCCGCCGCTGGCGGCGAAGCATATAGCCTCGGTCTCGTCATGGGCATTCGCGTCGCGGCGCTCCCACAGGTCATTCACGGACGCGACGCCTTCCTGTATACCAGCTGCACCACTCCGTTAGAATGCAATCTGCGCGTCTTCGACTTCCGCGATAGCACGTCGAAGGAGCTCGTGCCGGGATCACTCGGGGGGGGCTATGCCGCTACCGGGCACCTGCTGTACGAGCGCTCCGGCACGCTCATCGCCTCGCGCTTCGACAAAGAATCGCTTGAGATGCAGGGCGAGGTCGTCCAGTTGACCGAGCAGGTCGGCCTTGCCGTCGGCGTCATGCCCGTTTCGCTCTCGCTCGACGGCACCATGACGATGCTGCTTGGCGGGGCGAACGGTGGCGGAATCGCCCAGGAGATGGTCTGGGTTGATCGGACCGGTCATCAGGAACTGGTGGACTCGGCCATGAGTCCCGTACGCATGGTCATCACCGGCACCAATCACGGATGGTCCATCTCCCCAGACGGTGCGCGCGTCGCGCTTGGACTGAGTTCGCCGACCGGTGACGACATCTGGGTAAAGCAACTACCGCGCGGGGCCCTGACTCGCGTGACGACGGACGCCATCGCGGAGTTTCGACCGAAGTGGTCCCCCGACGGTCAGCGCATCACGTTCGGCACGGTTTCCGATTGGCGCATCCGGCGGGCGGACGGCACTGGGCGCGACTCAGTCATTCTCGCCGGCCAGTCGAACGAAGTGAAGATCTCTCCGGACGGGCAGTGGTTGCTGGTTCGCGCTGGCGCCGCCGCCTCGGTGAGCGGCGGGCGAGACATTCTGGCGATGCGCATTGGCGTGGACTCCGCACTCCAACCACTGTTGGCCTCCGCGACGTACGACGAAACGGCGCCGTCGCTTTCGCCGGACGGCAACTGGTTGCTGTATCAGTCGGACGAATCGGGACGCCGAGAGATCTTCCTGCGCCCATTCCCGGAGGTGGACCGACTGCGCGTGCAGGTGTCGGTCGAGGGCGGTGAAGCACCACTCTGGTCGCGCAATGGACGTGAGATCTTTTTCCTTTCGAGCGATCGGCGCATGATGGCCGTGAACTTCACGGCCGCCGCCACGCCAACGCTAGCCGCACCCCGCGCCCTGTTTACCTTACCGCGCGCCCTGCTCGGCGTGGAGACCGCCTACACCACGCCGTGGGATGTTGCCGCCGATGGGCGCTTCCTCATGATGCGTATGGTTGGCCAGAGCGAGGACAGCGCGCCCGTGCCCATCATCACGTACAATTTCTTTACTGAGCTGCGCGCGCGGCTCCCGCGCTAGCATCGAGCCCCAATGAACATCCCAGACCGTCTCGCCGCCGCCCTCGCCGACCGCTACCGCATCGAGCGCCCCTTAGGCGCCGGCGGCATGG
>JANNWK010001109.1:0-6950 GCA_031408355.1 Myxococcales bacterium | reverse complement strand
CGACAAGGCTGCCGCCGACAAGGCTGCCGCCGACAAGAAGAAGGTTGACGAGAAGCCGAAGGCGCCCTCGGGTAAACCGTGAAAGGCATTCAGGAGAAATTCAACATGAGCAAGTTATTTGCACTGATTGCGTTCGCAGTGGTGGGCGCTGGCTGTAGCGGCGCCCTTCGAACCGACAAGCCGTACCGCGACGATGTCGCCAAGGTGCTCGAGTCGAAGAGCGGCGACGTGAAGGCCTGTTACGACGGAATTCTCAAAGGAAACAAGGAGGCCGCCGGCAAGGTGACCATCCACTTCACGGTTGAGATGGAAACGGGCGCCTTCAAGGATATCTCCACGGTGGCTGAGGGCACCACGGCACCGGCCGAACTCGGTCAGTGTGTCTCGACCGCGCTGAGCGGGCTCGTGCTCACGCCGGGCGACGTCAACAATGGCGACGCCACGTTCGTCTACGAGTTCACAGTCGGCGCCCCCGCCGCCAGCTGAACGGCTAAGGCGAGCAACGCCGCGCGGCTCGCGAGGGCCGTGCGGCGTTTGCTTTTTGTGAGCTGCCGCCCGAGCTCAGTCGCCCACGAAGGGCTTGCCGAGCTTTTCGAGCATGGCCTTGGCCTCTGGCCGGTACGGCGAGTCCCGTGGCCCGAGCCGCAGGAACTCTGTCCAGTGCTGGGCCGCGTCCGGCGAACCACCTAGGGCACGCGCCAGCGCATGGTGTGCCTCCCAGCGCCAACGAGGCGGCGTCTCACTGGCCTGGGTGAGTGCGAGAGCTTTCGTGAGCTGTTCAACCGCCGCTTCGCTTTGATGATTGGCGCCGAGCAGCTTGCCGTAGCGAAACCGCCACGTGGCGTTGTCCTGCTGGGCTTGAATCGCGAGCTGCCACTCCCGCATGGCCTCGCCCTCCCGACCCAAATCGTAGAAGGCGTCGGCCAAGGCCGCGTGCGCCTCATAGCGACTGGGTCGCAACACCAGGGCGCGGGTAAGGTCGGCGATGGCGTCACGGACTGCGCCCTGACGTTGACGCAGCACGCCTCGCTGCCAGTACGCATCCGCGAGGCCCTGGTCGAGCCGCAAAGCCTCCGCCAAAGCTTTCTCCGCCTTCGGCACGTTGCCCGCCTCGTTGGCGGCCCAGCCCACGTGCAGAAAGTATTCAGCTCGGTTCGGATCCAGCTCGACCGCGCGCTCCAACGTGCGCAGGGCATCGGCGAGCCGTGTCCCCTGTGCAAGCAGCGAGCGTCCGAGGCAGTGATGTGTCTCGGCAGAGCTGGGGCGTTGACCGAGCACTTTCCGCAGCAGCTCCTCGGCCTGCACGGCGCGATTCGCCGACACTTTGCCACAGCCAACGCGCAGCATCAGATCCGGATCCGTCGGCGCCTTGGCCAGCGCATCCTCGTATTGCTTGAGGGCTTCCTCGGAACGCCCCGAGGCCTCGAACAGCAGCCCGCGCTCAAGCGCCAGCCCCGGATACTCTCGGTCAATCGCGCCCACCTCGTCGAAGATCTTTGAGGCTTGCTCGAACTGCGCGTCACGCCGGTACGCCGAGCCGATCCGAAACCTAGCGCCCAGGTCGTCGGGGTCGAGCGAACTGGCCCGCAGAAAGTCGCTCAGCGCCTCCTTGTAGAGCCCCTGCGAAAGCGCAACGTCGCCCAAAGCGCTCCAAACCGCGGGCACGGTGGGCATGAGCGCCTTGGCCGAGGCTAACGTCTTCTGGGCGTCGTCAGCCCGCCCCTGCTGGTTCTGCAGGAGGGCGAGCGCAATGTAGACGTCCGCCGAGCCGGGGTCTGTCGGCGCGTTGCGCAAGACCTCACGATACACAGCGGCGGCCTGCTCACGCGCGCCGAGGGCTTCTTGAACTCGGCCATACCAGTAGCCGACGAGCGGCGATTTTGGTTGAGCCTCACGCAGTTTGGTCAGGAGTGCGCCTGCCTCCTGAACTCGTTCAAGCGCCAGCTTGCTCTTGGCAACGCCGACCTTCGCGAGCAGTTCGTCCGGATCAGCCTGGGTGCCAGCTGCGAAACGCGCCTGAGCTTCCGAATAGCGACCGGCTCGGTAGAGCGCGTCGCCCAACCCCACCAGCGCCCGTGCGGCCTTCGGGTTGATCTTCAAGGCCTCGCTGAAGGCCGCTTCAGCCGCAGACATGCGCGAGCGCCCCAGATGCACATGGCCGAGCAGGGTGTAGGCGGTAACAAGCTCATCCGGGCTGGCGCGGCGCGGCTCCTTCAACACCGCTTCGATCAGCGCTACGGCTCGCCCCTCGCTCTCACGTGCGCCCGAAAGCAGGCGCGCTACCAGTATTCGAGCGCCGACATGCTCGGCGTTCTTGGCCATCACCGCCTCAGCTTCGGCCAGCGCGCCTTTGTCGTCGCCCGCAGCCTGCTTCGCTCGAGCCAGACCGAACAGTACGCGCGGCGTACTTCCGTAGCGCTTTGCGGATTCCCAAGCGCCGACCGCCGCGGATGCCTCCTTAGCGCGCAGCTCGATTTCGGAGCGAAGCAGCGCTGTCTCCACGCTCTTGCCGTGGCGCTCCGCTGAATTCAGCAGCTGACGGGCTTTGGCGATTTGACCGTCGGCCGCAGCCCGCGCAGCCCGCGCCAGCTCGAGCATGTCCACGTCGGTTTCTTCGGCGAGTTCGTCGAGCAGCACGGCAGCACGAGCATGCACGGCCGCATCCGCCCCGAAGCGTAACTCAGAGGAGAAGCCAACGTAGGCGGCCAGGGCAGCCAACGCCTTGGCCCGTCGCGCCGAACCTTGTGCACGCGCCACCGTCTGGGCGGCCTGGGCGGCATCGAGATAGGTGTCGCGCGCGAGCGCCTGATTGGCCGCCTTAGCGGTGCTCCGCAACAGCTCGCGGTAATCGCCGGCGTTGAGTCGATCCATCGCGAAGTAAGCGCCGAACGGTCCAACCTCCGGCAACAGCGCGAGCGAAGCGCCACCCAAACCAAGCACAAACCCAGCCGCCAGCAGCTTCACCCCGACGCGACGTCGGCCGTGGTCGCCAAGCTTGGCAGCCGGCATGGCGACATGTAGGGCCCCGCCAGCCGCGGGCCGCGCCTGATTCTCCTGCGGCACGGCGCCGAACTCCATGTCGTCTTCATTGCGGGCCGGGGGCGCGGGAGCCGCATCGAGCGCCACCTCCGCCGCGCCACCACCGGGACCGCCGTCGAGACTAACTTCGCCGTAGTCGGTGCCGCCTCCTCCGGTCTGCCGCTGGAGGGTTGCGTCGGCAGCCGCGAAGGCATCCGGCGCAGACACCTCGGGCGGGGCAAACCGCTGGCTGGATGGCCCGGAAAGTGGCATCTCCCCAAAGGGGTCGGCCTCGAGCGACTCCATCGAGACCGCGGAACCGGCCAGCGACGGCGGCGAACCTCCGAGTAGATCGAGTTCGCCGAAGGCCCCGCTCGCCTGCGCGGGTGGCGGCATGCTCTCCGAAGGAGGCAACTCAATCTCGCCGAACACTCCCGCGGCCACGGGTGCGGCGGGCCCCAAGGACGGCGCTCGCATGGCGCCCGAGGGCCTCGCTCCCGGGAACGAACCGCCGAGCGCGGGAGGCAGACTGGGGGACGCTGGCACCGGCAACGAGCCAGCGACGAGCGGCAGGGAGTCCATGCTGCCCCATTTCCCGCCGGGCGCAGGCAAGTGACCGCCGACGGCCGGCAACTCACCGCTGCCCACCGAGGGTAGGTCTCCGCCGCGGGCGGGCAGGCTGCCGCCCAGCGCGGGCAAGTGAGCGCCCACCGCGGGCAGTTCACCGCTCAGCGAGGGCAAGGCGACATCCGCCGACGCAGGTAGACCGGCGCCGACCAACGGCAGATCCGCGCCTCCGTCCGCCCATTGATTGGCGTCGGCGCGCCGACCGGGAAGGCCTCCGCCGACCGATGGCAAGTGGGCGCCGCCGAGGCTCGGCAGTTCCACCGAAGCGCTGCGCGTTGCCGGTAGACCCATGCCCGATGGACCCGACCCGCCCGCTCGAGCGGGCAGTCCGGCCCCGACGTTCGGTAGCACCACGGCGGGCAATCCCGAATGACTGGCCGAGACGGACGGCAGGTCGATCCCGCCACGCTGCGGCGCGGTTGCCGGTAGGCCAGCCCCCCTTTCATCACTCACCGCGGGCAAGTCCAGTTCGAGTCCGGAGCGCGGAGCGGGCGCAGCCAGCTTGGTTGCCGCGGTGGAAGCTGGCACACGCAGCGACGGCAATTCAACGCCCCGAGAGCCCGTGAGCTCAGGTAGATCTAGATCGAGGTGCGGCTCAGCGGGCGGCGCCGGCCGTGCCCCCAGCGAGGGGAGAGCCACGTCGCCGAGCGCGGGACGGGCCGCCAACGCAGGCAGGTCGTGTGGCGCTGCGCTGGCGGCGGTTGGCTCCGGCGCCGCAGCGGGGCGGGGTGGTGCAAGAGGTCGCGGCGGAACGGGAGGTCGGGCTGCGCCGGCGGGGGCGACGCCCATCATCGTCCCCTTCATGGCCGCCGCGCGCGGCGGTGCAACGCCGACCATCGTACCCTTCAACGGATCGGCCGGCGCCGCCGCCGGGGGCGCGACGGAGTCGGTTTCGGTCATGCCCAAGACACCGCCCAACACGGGGCTCGTCCCGGTTCGCCGCGGATCGGAGGGCGAGTCCACCTTGAAGGACGTACCGCACTTGGGACAGCGCATCTTGAGCCCGCTTGACGGGATCCTGCGCTCGTCCACCTGATAGGGAGCCTTGCAGCCCGGGCACTCAACCTTGAACATGCACCCTTAAAGACACTTCTAGCAGCACCTTCCTCCAAAACGAAACCGATCCGTGGTAACCGCCGCGAAGAAGCGATGCAACGCACCACCTCGGTCACCGTCGGGCTCTTGTTCGTCGCAGCACTAGCCGCCGCGGCCGTTCTCGTCCTGCGGCCCAAAAGGGTGCCGGAGCAGGCGCCGGCGGTCAAAGCGAGCGTTTCGGCAGCGGGTTCGGCCGCTCCGCGCCCGAGCAGCGTGACGGATCCAAGCGGGCCGGGGCCGATCGACGCCGGGACGCCGAGCGCCGCCGGCGTCACGGAGGGGTTCGAAACTTTCCCGGACGGCGGGAAGGTTCCTGAGCTGCCGGCCGGAGCGCCAGCCCGGGTCGCCTTTGGGGCCGTTGTCTTCGCGTACCAAGGTGCGCAAGGCGCCCCGCGGGATGCTCGCACCAAGGAGCAGGCCCACAAGAAGGCGGCCGAGACGATAGAGCTGGCCCAGAAGGACTTTGCAGCTGCCGTCGCGAAAGGGGACCACGGGTCCACGACTGACGCTGGCCGCGTCCCGCGCGGCGTGATCGAGCCCCCGATCGAGTACTTCCTGTTCGGCTTGGAGAAGGGAAAAGTCCACACCGAGCCCCTCGATACGCCTCGTGGTTATTGGGTCGTTCGCCGTAACGAGTGACACGCTCAACTGAGCGGGACTAAGATCCGGGGGATCCCCCGCTTTCATGGTGACCACGAGCAAGCCTCCGCAGGCGCCGAGCCAGTCCGCGCCACCGGAACTCGCATTGGTGACATCGGCCATCCAGCGCCTTCGCGCCGAGCATGACGCCACCGACTCGAGCACGACCAAAGCGATCCTGCTGCACGAGTTGGGGGTCCTCCAAGAGAGCTTGGGCGACGAGGCTGGGAGCGCGCGCGATCAGTTGGGGGCGGTCAACGCTGATCCTGACTTCCGGGAGCCGCTTGAGCGCCTGATCGCGATCATTGAACGACGCCAGTCCTACAAGAACCTCGGCAAGCTGCTGGAACGGCTGGCCCGCGTGGCCGAGTCGCCCGACGAGCGAGCCCGGGCGCTGCTCGACCAGGCATGCTTCGCGAGCGACCACGAAGGCGACGACGGGCGTGCTCGGATGCTGCTGGAGCAGGCTACTGACGAGTCGCCCGACGATGACTCGCTTTGGTTGGCGCTAGAACTATCCGCCGGCAAGACGTCAGACCGCGACCTGCGCGATCGCGCGCTAGAAGCTCGAGCGCGGCTCAGCGGCGACCCGCTCTGGAAGGCGCTGCTGCTTATCGATCTGGGCGAGCTCCGTTCGGCCGCGGGCGAAACCGTCTCGGCTCGGCAAGCGCTCGAGGAGGCCGTCGGAATCGGCAGCACGGCCACGTTCACGGCTCTGGAGGCTCTGGCCGCCTTCGCGCGCCTCAATGGCATGCCGGAGGTCGGTGAGCGTGCCCTGGAAGCGTTGGCCGACGCGCTCGCGCTCGCTCTCGCGAACCCCGAGGCGGCCGACGCGATCGGCGTCCCGGCCCACCGCCGAAGCGCCGCGCAAGCCGTCTACGCTTGGCTGCTCTGCGCCGACAAGAAACGCGAGCGCGGAGATTTAGGCGGCGCCATCGCGCTACTCGATCGCGCCCTCGAGAAGCTTCCGGACGAGCCCTTGGTGGTGAGAGCCCGAGTCCACCTCACTGAGGCGACCGGCGACACCGCGACGGCGGCGCGCCTGGCCCGCGCCGAGCTGGCCCGCGGGGCCGAAGGTGAGCTGGCCACGGCGCTCTACCTGCGCATCGCCGAGGCAGCCGCCGCCAACAGCGACCCCGCAGGTGCCCGCACCGCCATCGAGCAGGCGCTGGTGGCAGCCCCCGCGAGCGTTCCAGCCAGGGCGCTCTACCTCGACATCCTGGCAGGAGGAGCGGATCCGCAGGCCCTGGCCGCCGCTCTCGAGAGCACCGCCGAACACCTCACCTCCGACGGCGCCAAAGCACGTCACTACCTCACGAGCGCAGAGGTGTTCGCGCGGGGGGGACTCGACGCCCAAGGCGCGAAGGCAGCCCTATCGCAGGCCGCGCTTTCAGGGACACCGCCGGCGCTGGTTGGCCGGCTCGCTCGACTACTGGCCGCGCTCACCGGCGCCGCCGCCTGGTACGAAGAAGCGACCCGCCGGCTGATGGCGCAGGGCGCCAACGAAGGCGAGGGCCCGGCGCTCTGGCTTGAGCTAGGTCGCGCGCGTTCTCTCCGAGGCGATCGCCAGG
>JANNWK010001108.1:0-11921 GCA_031408355.1 Myxococcales bacterium | reverse complement strand
GCGGCCAGCTCGGGCGCGGCTCCGTCGAGCGCGCTCCAGGCCTTGTAGCTCTTCGCGACCTCGGAAGCCGCCCGGCTTTCGCCGAAACAATGCACCGAGAGCTCGACGTGCGGTGCGAGCTCTCGCGCCAGGTACTCCACGTGCACGCCAGCGCCACCGTAGACCTCCGGCGGGTACTCGCGGCTCAGCAGCGCTACCTTGACAGACACGCGGCTCAGCCCGGCTCCGGGACGACGTCGCCCTTGCCCACAACCACCACGCCGGTCTCACTTATCGTGAAGCCCCGAGCGCGATCCTCCTCGACATTCACGCCGATTCGCGCGCCAGCTGGGATCCGCACGTTCTTGTCCAGAATGGCGCGCCGCACGATGGCGTGACGGCCGATACTGACGCCGTTCATCAACACGGAGTCGTCGACCTGGGCGTAGGAATGCACGCTAACGCCGGGCGAGAGAATAGACCGGCGCACCATTCCCCCCGATACGATCACCCCTGCGCTCACCATGGAATCGAGCGCCGCTCCGCGCCGCCCCTCCTCGTCGAAGACGAACTTCGCCGGCGGCAACGAGCTCGAGAAGGTATGAATCGGCCACTGCTCATTGTAGAGGTTGAAAATCGGGTGGACGCTGACCAAGTCCATCTGCGCGTCGTAGTAGCTCTCGAGCGTGCCGACATCGCGCCAGTAGCCGCTGTCACGCTCGGTCGAGCCAGGCACCTGATTCTTGGCGAAATCATAGACGGCGGCCATTCCAGCGTCGACCAGGCCAGTGATGATATTGCCGCCCATGTCGTGCGCGCTGTCCTTGTTCTCCGCGTCGGCGCGGACGGCTTCGATGAGCGTGCTCGTGTTGAACACGTAGTTGCCCATGGAGGCATAAACTTGGTTGGGATAGTCCGGCAGCCCCACCGCGTCCGTCGGTTTTTCCTGAAATTTCGCGATTCGGTCAGCTTTGCCTGGCACGATGACGCCGAAGCGTGAGGCTTCCTCGAGCGGCACCCGGATGGCCGCGACCGTTACGCCAGCGCCGGACTGGATGTGCGCCTCCACCATCTGCTCGGGGTCCATCCGGTAGATGTGATCCGCACCGAAGACGCAGATGTATTCGGGGGCCTCATCGCCGATCAAGTTGAGGTTCTGGTAAATAGCGTCGGCCGAACCCTCGAACCAGCGTCGCCCGAGGCGCATCTGTGCCGGCACGCTCATCACATAGTTGTTGAAGAGCGGCGACATGCGCCAGGTTTGAGCGATGTGCCGGTCGAGCGAATGGCTCTTGTACTGGGTGAGGACGGCCACCCGCAGGTAACGACCGTTGACGAGGTTACTGATCGCGAAATCGATCAAGCGGTAATTGGCCCCGAAGGGCACGGCAGGCTTGGCGCGGTCGCGCGTGAGCGGCCATAGCCTTTTTCCTTCACCACCAGCGAGCACAACACCGAAAACATGCGGACGCTTGGCCATACGAACCGGGGAGCCTGCCCGACCTCGGCGCGCCGGGGAAGCCCGAAAAGAAACCTACGGAAACGTCACCTCTGTGAAGGCATTTCGTCGCTCGTTGTCGGCCAAACCCAGCTGCCCGGCTTCAGCGGCACCGCTGCAAAACACGCGATCATCGCTGGTGACGGCGCAGGTGTGCATACGACCTGCAACCACCTGCCTGAAGCCGGTGCCCACCAGCGTGGGCGATAGCCGGTCGAGGTTGTCGCTCGTGCCGAGTTGACCTTCGAGATTTCGACCCCAGCAGTAGAGCTTGGTTTCGGCGTCAATCGCGCAGGCGTGAAACGTATCGAGCGACACGTCGGTCCACACGCTCCCTGGGCCCACCTGAGTTGGAGTCAAACGCGCGTCCTGGTCACCCAGGCCCAGGTTGCCGAAGCTGTTACCACCCCAACAGTAGAGGCTGCCCTGGCGAAGCCCGCAGCTCGAGTCTTGCCCGGAAACGACGCTCGACCAAGCCTCGTCTACGCCAACTTGCGTTGGCGAACGACGCTGCTGGTCCGCGGTGCTACCAAGCCCCAAGTTCGCCGCGGTGTTGCGGCCCCAGCCAAAGAGCAACCCGGCGCCGCGGAGCGCGCAGGTGTGACCCTGCCCGGTTCCGACGGACTGCCAGTCGACCAGATCCCCCACCACGGCGGGTGCGAAATAGTCGTTGCCTGGGTGCGTGTCGCTCTGACCGAGGTTCCCTTCCCAATTGCGGCCCCAGCAGTAGAGTTCCCCAGTAGCCAATACCACGCAGGCATGGTCGTAGGCTGAGCTCAGCTGCGCCACTGGGCCAGTCAGGCTCACGCGATTGGGCGTCATCGCGTCGGGAATGTCTGGCTGACCCAACTGACCAAAGCTGTTGCTACCGAAACACCAAACGCTGCTGTCGGCCTTGAGCGCGCAGGTATGTGCGCTCCCGACCGCTACCGCGACCCAGGTGGCACTCGAGCCGACGCGGGTCGGGGTGTTGCGATCCGCCGTATCCCCTAAGCCCAAACGACCGCTGCCGTTGTCGCCCCAGCAGTAGAGAACGCCGGACCGGGTCGCGCAGCTGTGGGTGTCGCCAGCGTCAACGCTTGCGCCAAGCTCCGGACTTGGCAGCTCGGACTCCGAGCCTGCCTGGCCGGCATCACCGCTGCCAGCGGCCAGGCCGCCCTGATTGCTGGCAGCCTGCGAGCCGCTCCCACCCGCCGCGCCGGACCCGCCGCTTGCGACACGGGGGACGATGGAGAGAACCTCCGCCTCCTCGCTGCAGGAGCACAGAGCGGGGCCCAACGCGCCTAGGAGCAGCAGCGTGAGCCGGCGATTCAAGGCAACTCCAGTGCGAGGCCGGTCGTCGCGAGCAGCTCGAGCCCAGCCGCGCTTGTCACGACGTCGCCAGAGTCGGACGCGGCGAAGGACTTCAGCGCCAGGCCAGCGCCCAGCGCGGTGTACGAACGCAACACGCCCGGCGCGCCAAAGGCGAAACTGACGCCCGCGCGCCCTGTCACCACGAAGCCGGCTCGCTCATTGGCTTGTGCGCCAGCATCGGCAGAGGGTTCAAAAGCCAGGCGGAGCGCGCGTGTCCCGAGGAACGGGCCGAGCTCAACGCCGCCCTCTCGGTACAGCGCCAGCGAAAGCCCAAGCTCCGCGGAGATGGCCTGCGCTTCGATGCTCCCGTGCGGCGCCTGCGTCGCCAGCGCTCGACGCGCGCCCACCGCAGCGAGTAGCGCCGGAAGCCGACCGAACGGGTGCACCAGAAAGAGCTCGGCTCCAAAGTGGGTTTGACCCCCAGTAAATCGCTCGAAAGCCAGGCGAAGCCCAGAGGCGGTAAATCGAGGCCCCGGCTGAGGCGGGCGCTCACGCTGAGCCACAACAGCGCGTACTTCTGGCGGAGCCGCTGTCGCGGCGCTGCGTACGCCCCGCAGCGCCAGCTCGGCCCAACTCGCCCGGAGCAGCTCTTCGGCCGCCACAGCCAGCGCGAGTCCGCGACCATCTAGCGGCAACCGGGCAAGCTCGAGATCGCGCCCCACGCGCTTCTGAGTCACGGAGTCGGTCACGTCCAGGCTGAAGCGCGCCCCGGACCGGTTGGTCTCGCGGAGCACCACGCGCGCAAGCGGCAACGGCATGCCGGCCGGGACCGATTCGCAGGCGTCGATGTTGCTTGGCTGAAGACCAGCGCGAAGGTCCCACAGCATGGCTCGACCCAGCGCGCCGGCGGCTCTCGTGTCCAGGGCCACCCACGGGCGCGCGCCTCGGCAGCTGTCGGTCGGCGTTGCTAAGGCGAGCTTGGGAGCAAGCCAAACCAGCAACGGCAAGCCGGCCATCAGCAGGCAAGACCACTTCGAGCGCGTCACGCTCCAAGCAGGTTAACAGACTTTGGAAGCAGGCGCCCGGCACCACTCAGCGCGTGCCACAGCGAGACGCCACCGCGCCGGCGTGGACTCCCGAAGGGTAACTCTTCAGGTAGCCATCGCGCGCTCGCACACAAGCCACGAAGTTGCCTTGCGAAGCGTAGGCCGAAGCCAAGCGGGCCAGCGCATCTTCCCGGAAGCTCGGGCCAACGCCGAGGGCGACAGCGCGCTCCAGCGCCTGAATCGCGCCCGCCGAATCCGCGAGCCGATCCATCCTCAGGCGCCCCAGTTCGAACGCCGAAAGACTGGCGCGTCCGTCGCCCGGGTGCCGTCGCAGCAGCTCTTCGTAGGTTCGGGCCGCCGCTTGGGCGTCACCAGCACGCCGGCTCTCTCCCGCCCTTTCGAACAGCTCGCGGGCCGAAACAGCCACCGCCGCCGAGGCCGCCGCAACAAGCGGTGTCGCATTCGTCGAGTCCGTAGCGCGAGCGGACGGCAAAGGCGGAAGCGTTGGCTCGCCCCGCTCGCCTTCGGCCTGTACCTCGGGCGCTTGCGCCCAGCTTTGACCCGCCGCGACGCGCGCCACAATACCCGGGCGTGTGCGGCTCCGCACCTCCACGACGCCACGAGTCACCCTGACGTCGACTCGCTCGCTTGCTCCACTGGGCGTGGCCTTCACGCTGAACTGCGTGCCTATCACCCGCACCTCGACGCCACCGGTCGTCACCGTAAAGCTGCGGCCCTCGCGATGTGGGACGTCGCAATAGACCTCGCCCCGCCGAAGCTCGAGCGCCACGGAAGACGCTTGGTCGCCGCGCACCTCCAGTTGAGTGAGCGACGCAAGCCGGACGGCTGAACCATCCAGCAAGGTAACGGCCAGGGGGTCACTTCCCGTCTCCAGCTTGGCGCCAGCCAGCACCGCGCGCTCACTCAGGCGAACCCCCAGCAACGGGTCACTGAAGAGTAGCCCTGCTCCGGCCAAGGCGGCCGCCGCTACTCCGACGGCCAGCCAGCGCAAGCCACGCGAAGGCCGCTTTTCAAGCCGCTCGGCCACACCCAACCAAAGGCGCGTGACCCGCACGTCCGAGGCGTCGGGCTGGACAAAGCGGCTGGGACTATTGGGTGTCATCGGCTACGCGCCCGCTCGAGGCGCGCCTCCGCGGCGGCTAGCCGTCGTTTGACCGTGGACACGCTGATTCCCATGTGGCTGGCGATCTCGGGGATCTCCATGCGTTCCACTCGCCGCAGGACCAGGGCCACCCGCTCCTCCGCCGGCAGCCGTTCCAACACGGCATAAACCGCCCGGAGCTCCACGGCGACGTCCGGCGGTGCCGTGCGTGAAACGATCTGGTCCAAATCGACGGGCTGATTGGTACGCAACCCCAGCCTCACCTGCAGCCGACGTCGCCGCAGACGCTTGCCCGCGGTTCGCACCACAATAGAGGAGAGCCAGCTCTGAAAGGCCTGGGGATTGGTCAGCGTACTCAGGCGTTCGAACGCGTACAGGAAGCTGTCCTGCACCAGATCGTCGACCTCCGAATCGAAGGGCAGGATCCGGTGCGACAGCCCCATGGCCAAACGCGCGTAGCGCCGGAACAGCGCCTCGCGCGCCCAGTCCTCGCCCGCCCGCGCAGCGACCACGAGCGCCGCGTCGGTCGGGCCTGTGCCCGACTTCGTCGGCTGCTGGGCAGGAGTGAGTGTCATGGACTCCGCTCGGGATACGCCCCTCACCATCGACCTTCAGAATCTCGCAGCCAGCCTGGAACCGTAGCACCCGGGGCGTCGTACGAGGGGGGGGCAAAGCGAAGGAAGTCATGGGCCAAGCGCGTCCGTTACGGGTGCTGGCCTGTATGTACCCCGCAGCCTGGCGCAAGGTTCAACTGAAATTTGCCTTCTATTACGAAGAGTTAAGAACCCGTAGGCTTCAATACGGATTGTCGGCCGCCGGAGGCTTCGGCGGGGGCAGAGCAGGCGGAGCGGCGGCAGGAGGCGGCGCGACCGCAACGGGAGGCGGCGCGACCGCGGCAGGAGGCGCCGGAGCGGGCGGAGCCTGCGACACCGTGACCTCCGCGGCTGAAGGGGCCTTCACCGGCGCCGGCACGGCGACCTTGGCCGGTGCTGGCGTCGAGGGCCTTGGCAGGCTCGGCACAACGGGCGGTACCACGACCGGCGCGACCGGCGCGACCGCCACGACCGACCCAGTCGGTACCGGCTCAGAGACAGAGACCGCGGACACGGCCGCCGCAGCGGAGAACACCGGTGGGGCGGCAACGCTCTCCGGCGCAAGGCTCGATGGCACGACCTCCGAGCTTACGGCGTCGCCCCCCGGAGTCCCGCGGAGCTGCGTGATGCCATAGGCCACGGCGAGCAGGCCAAGCGCCCCGCCGACCACCAGCACCAGGGTCGGGATCTTTGCCTTCCGCGGTAAGCCGGAACCAGCGGTCCGGGCCGAAAGGGGCTCCGAGTCGTCGCTTTCGTCGCGCGCCGAAGGGGCCGAGCTCACCGCCCGCCGGGGTGACTCCGCACGTTTCGCCGGTAGGCCGTGGCGCTGGGCGCGCTGGGCGCGTTCGCGTCCGGTCTTGCGCTCACTGCGTGAGCTTCTTCCGCCGGATCGCTTCGCCATATTGGGTTAATCGCGCAGCGCTTCAGCGCCGCCGATAATCTCCATGAGCTCTGTGGTGATCGCGGCTTGACGCGCGCGGTTGTAGATGAGGGTAAGCTTCTCGATCACGTCCGCGGCGTTCTTGGTGGCCGAATCCATCGCGGTCATGCGGGCCCCGAATTCCGAAGCCATTGACTCATAGAGCGCTCGCAAGATCGAAATCTCGACGTACATGGGAACCAGCCGCTCGAGCAGGACTTCCTTGCTCGGCTCGAACAGGAACTCATCCTTGTTGAGCAGCGGAGTCGGCGCGTCGCTACTGCTCGCCGCAGGACCGCCTGGAGCCAGCGGGAAGAGCGGCTCGATGACCACGCGCTGGGTCATGGCGCTCTTGAACTCGCTGTAGGCCAGCTGAATCGAATCCACCTCGCCGGTCAGAAACGGGCGCAGCAGCTTTCTCGCGACAACGCGAGCGGTCTCCGGCTCTAGCTTCTCCCAAATTCCCGCGAACACGTGGAAAAGCGGGATCTTCCGGCGCTGGAAGTAGTCGCGCCCCTTCCGACCTATCACCGCAATCTGCACCTGTTGGCCCTTGGCCTGGTAGGCACTCCGCTCGCGCTCCACGGCACGCAGGATGTTGGTATTGAACGCGCCGCACTGGCCACGGTCGCTCGTGACAACGAGGAGCAAGATGCTCTTCACCGGTCGCCGCGCCAAGAGCGGGTGCTCGGACTCAGTGCCCGATTCCTCGGCCTCGGCCTCGCCCGCAGCCGTCACCTCAGCCAGCACCTTGGCTGTCTGCACGGCGTAAGGGCGCAGCGCCACGATCCGCTGCTGAGCCCGGATAAGCCGTGCGCCTGCCACCATCTTCATAGCGCGCGTGATCTTCTGCGTCGACTTGACGCTGATGATCCGCTTGCGAATCTGCTTGAGGTTAGCCAACGCTCAACTTTCCCTGGTCGCTGCCACGAACTTCTTGGCGAAAGATTTGAGCACTTTCTCGAGTAGCTTCTTGATGTCGTCGGTGAGTTCGCGCTTAGCCTTGAGCTGCTCCCAAAGCTCCGGGTGCTTGTCATCGACGAAGCGGTACAAGTCTTCTTCGTACTGCTTGAGCGACTCCACCGGCAGGCTGTCAGTAAAGCCCTGCGTCCCCGCGTATACGATCACCACCTGCTTCTCAACGGGCAGCGGCACGTACTGGCCCTGCTTGAGCAGCTCGACGAGACGCTTGCCGCGTTCCAGCTGGGCGCGGGTCGCAGCGTCAAGGTCACTGGCAAACTGAGCAAAAGCCGCCATCTCGCGGAACTGGGCCAGGTCAAGCCGCAGTGTTCCAGCCACCTTACGCATGGCCTTGATCTGCGCGCTGCCGCCGACGCGGCTCACGGAGATGCCCACGTTGATCGCCGGACGGACACCGGAAAAGAACAGATCGCTCTCCAGGAAGATCTGCCCATCCGTGATCGAAATGACGTTGGTGGGAATGTAGGCGGACACGTCGCCAGCCTGCGTCTCGATGATAGGCAACGCCGTCAGCGACCCGCCCGAGTACGGATCGCGCTTCACTTCAAGCTCCGCCTTGTTGGGCTGAGCCTCCAAGGAGGCCTCGGCCAGATGCTTGCCTTCCTCGCCGATGTGCACCTGGCCATCCGCGCCGCGGAACGCCAGGTTCCCGGGCGGCACCTCGCTGCCCTTCTTCACGACCAAGTAGCGATCACCCATTTTGGCGGCGCGCTCGAGTAGTCGAGAATGGACGTAGAACACGTCACCCGGATACGCCTCGCGACCAGGTGGGCGACGGAGCAGCAGCGACATCTGACGATAGGCGACCGCCTGTTTCGACAGATCGTCGTAAATGCAGAGCGCGTGGCGGCCCGTGTCGCGGAAGTACTCGCCGATGGTGACGCCCGTGTAGGGCGCCAAGAACTGCAGCGGAGCCGCCTCGGTCGCCGTGGCAATAACCACGATCGTGTAGTCCATCGCGCCGTGCTGCTTCAGCTTCTCAACGACCTGCGCGACCGTCGAGGCCTTCTGGCCGATGGCCACGTACACGCAAACGACGCCCGAGTTCTTCTGATTGATGATGGTATCGATGGCGATCGTCGTCTTGCCGGTCTGGCGGTCGCCGATGATCAGCTCGCGCTGACCGCGCCCGATCGGGATCATCGCGTCGATGGCCTTAATGCCGGTCTGCAGCGATTCTTTCACCGGTTGGCGCCCGATGATGCCCGGCGCCTTCACTTCGATGCGGCGCCGGTGAGGCGAGTCGATCGTTCCCTTGCCGTCGATCGGTTGACCCAGGGCGTTGACGATGCGGCCCAAGAGCGCGTCGCCCACCGGAACGTCCGCGATCCGGCCCGTCCGCTTGACGACGTCGCCCTCTCTAACCTGGCTGCCATCGCCGAGAATGGCCACGCCCACGTTGTCCTGCTCTAGGTTGAGCGTCAGGCCGAAGGTGCCGCCTGGGAACTCGACCAGCTCGCCCGCCATCACGCTTTCAAGGCCGTAGACGCGCGCGATGCCGTCCCCGGTCGCGAGCACCGTGCCGGTCTCGTTGACCATGGCGGCGCGGTCGAAGTTCTGGATCTGTTTCTTGATGATCGATGAGATTTCGTCGGCGCTAAGCTGCATGGCGTGGTCTCTGGAGTCTGCTGAAAGGGGGGGAGTAGTGAGAGTCGGGGGAGTGGCCGGGCTGCGCGACTTTTTCTATTTCGCGCGAGCCGGAAGGGCGCTTCAGGCTTGGTCCACGAGCTGGCGTTCGATCTCGTCGAGCCGGCCCCGAACGGAGCCATCGATAACCATGTCGCCAATGCGCGTGATGAAGCCCGCTATCAGCCGTGGATCTTCGCGCTTCTCGAGGACGATCTTGCGCGCTGTTGCGGCTTCGAGCTCCGTCGTCAGCTTCTGGAAGAAGCTCTCCGGCATGGGCTTGGCGCAGGTCACGGTAGCGCGAACAATACTGGCCTTTTCGTCGCTGAGGCGGTCCAAGCGCCGGGCGATGTCAGAGATGGCTCGCAGCTTCTTGCGAGAAGCCAGCAACTTGATGAGGTTGAGCGCGTTGCCCATGACGCCGAGCCGCATCGCGACGTCCAGCAAGATGGCCGAGCGCTTCTCGGGATCGACGATCGGATTGTCCAATACCTGCCGCAGCTCCAGGCTGCCCGAATAGACCTGGGCGAAGCGTCGCACCTGCTCGGTGACGCTCGGCAACTGGCCTGTCTCGACAGCGAGCTCGTAGCTAGCTCGCGCGTAGCGCTCGGCAACGGGTGCTTGGCTCACAACCCACCTCGCAGCGTGACGCCGGCGGCCCTGACCGAACCTAAGTACTCGTCAGCGAGCCGCAGCTGATCCGCGTCGCCGACCTTGGCCACCAACCTGGCCTCCGCCGATTTGACCGCCGCGCGGACCGTATCCCGCAGCAAGCCTTCACGCGCCGCCTTCAGCTCCTGTTCAACGAGCAGCCGGGCATCTCGCTCCATGCGAGCACGCCGCTCGGTGGCTTCGCTCAAGATCCTGGCTCGCTCGCTCTCGCCTGCTTCCTTCATGTCGCGCCGAATCCGCGACACCTCGTCGTCGATGTGGGCGAGCTTCTGCTCGTACTCGGCCAGGCGCGCTTCCGCCTCAGCCTTCATCTTGGAGGCGTCCTCCATGCCCTTCATGATCGCGAGCTTGCGCTGCCTCAAGGCGTGGGCGATGGGCTTGCGCCCGAACTTGAAGAGCAGGGCGTAGAGGATGGCGGTATTGAGCAGGAGCGCGCCGAACGGCACCGGCATGCCCTTGGTGCGCCAGAGCAGATTCGGCTCGACGCCGGCCTTTTCTCCCAGAAACCCGTAAAACCAGTTTACGTCGTCAAAGGTCGGCGCGTGGCCGTGACCTGTGCCGTGTGCCTCGGAGTGATCGCTGCCGTGGTCAGGCGCGGCCGCAACGGCGACCGGGGCCGACATGGCGAGCGTGGCGGCGAACAGGGCCGTCCAGTAGGCGTGGGGCATGCGCTTCATCAGTTCGCCTCCCGACCGAGCACGCGGGTCGCGATGTCGCTGGCCAACCGCTCGGACTGCTTGCCGAGCTCGAAGCGAATCGCGTTCACCTCGGTGTCGATGCGATGACGTCCCTCGTCGACGATCTTAGCGGTGGACTCGCGAGCCTCGTTCAAGATCTGAGCCTCGAGCCTGGTCGTCTCGGCTCGCAGCCGGTCGTGCTCCTCGGTCGCGGCTCGACTCACCCGGTCGAGCTCCGTCTCGTACTTTACCAGCAGCTCGCCGGCCTGCTCTTCCAGCTCGCGAGCGGTGGCGCGAGCCCCGTCGGTCCGCTCCTCGCGCGCCCCGAACACCTTGAGCATCGGATCGAAGAGCAGGGGCTTCAAGACCACGATGAGGAAGACGAAAATGACGACTTGGAAGACAACGGTGTTGTTGAAATCCAGGTCAATAGGGCCGCCGCTCATCGCCAATAGGCGGGTCGCAGGCAGCGAATTATGTAGAGCGCCAAGCTCGGTCATCGGCGCGCGCGCTCGTACCACCTCAACCGGCCTCTGTCTACTGAGCCGAGCCGTGTGGAACGACCTGTCAGCGGGCCCATTCCGCCCTGCCTGGACCGCCAGCTTCGACGCGACGAATCTGCCGCAAGTCCAGCGCGGCCGAAAGCTCCCGATACGTGCTTCCAGTCCTGGGATCGATCGCCTCGGGGGCCACGTCGATGAGCGGCAACAAGGCGAACGCGCGCTCGGTCAGCGCTGGGTGAGGCACCGTCAGGCCCGATTCGTCCAGCAGCAAGCCTGGGCTGTAGAGCAGATCGAGGTCGAGCGTCCGGGGTCCCCAGCGCTCGCGGCGCTCCCGACCCTGCTCGCGCTCGATAGCCAGAAGGCCCGCCAGGAGCAGCCGAGGGCTGAGCTGCGACTCAAGTAGGACGGCTGCATTTAAGTAGTCCGGCTGCGGCGGACCAAGCGGATCGGTCTCATACAGGCCGGAAGTGGCCAGAAGCCGGCCCAGCGTCTCGAGCCCCCGGATGGCGGCCCGGACGGACCCCAACCGATCGCCCAAGTTGGCGCCCAGTCCGATCACGTAGGCTCGATTGACGGATCCTTGCACGTGCAGGCGCGGTACTCCCGAAGACGGCGCGGGCAAAGCCGAAAGAGGGCCCGCCGGGCCGGAAGATTGCTGAGGGACCCCCGCTAGGCTAGACGAGACGGCCATGCTGGACCTCACTTCCGGGGAACTTACGCTGGTGGCGGTCCTCGTGTTCGCGGTGGTTTCCGCGCGCTTCTGGCCCGCCGCTGGGGCCAAGCTGGCCGAACGGCTCGGCAGACCGCGCGCTGGCCTTTAGCTAGCCGGCTTTTCGGCGGGGACAGAACTCCAGGCGGACGAGCGACGCCGACTCGACTTAGACTCACGGTGGTGGTGCCCGATCCTCCGACTGGAAGCGACACGGGAAGCTCGGCGGGAAGCTCCTCCGAAGCTGGCGCGCTCATCTTTGTGAGCGACGCTTCGGCAGAAGCAGAGCGATTGATCACGGC
>JANNWK010001107.1:0-5178 GCA_031408355.1 Myxococcales bacterium | reverse complement strand
CCCGGAGCTTCTCCGCGCGACCGACCAGCGCAAAGTCGACCTCGGCGCCTTCGCTCTTGCCTATCCACTCGCGCTGCTTGGCCTTCGTCTCAGGCCAATCGAGTGGCTCAAGCTCGTCTGCTAAGCGATCCGCGTAAGCGGTGATGCGGAGCTGCCACTGCCGGAGCGGCTGGCGGACCACCGGGAAGTTGCCGCGCTCGCTGCGCCCGTCCACCACCTCCTCATTGGAGAGCACGGTCCCCAGCGCGGGACACCAATTGACCGGTATTTTTGCCTGAAATGCCAGACCACGCTCGAACAACTTGAGGAAGATCCACTGCGTCCAGCGCACGTAGCCGGGGTCGGTGGTGTCCACCTCGCGCGCCCAATCGTAAGCGAAGCCCAGGCTCTTCAATTGGCGGCGGAACGTGTTGACGTTCTCGGCGGTGGTCTTGGCCGGGTGCTGACCGGTGTTGATGGCGTGTTGCTCCGCGGGAAGGCCGAAGGCATCCCAACCCATGGGGTGCAGGACATCGAAGCCCCGCGCCTTCTTGTAGCGACTCACGATGTCGGTCGCGGTGTAGCCCTCGGGATGCCCCACATGAAGACCCGAGCCCGAGGGATACGGAAACATGTCGAGCGCGTAGAACTTCGGGTGCCCCTCGCGGCGCAGCGCTCGGAAAGTCTGCCTCTCCTCCCAGATGCCCTGCCATTTCGGTTCAATCGCTCGGTGATCGTAGGCCATGCCGTGGGCGCGGATATACCACCGGCAGGCCGGGCCGGGGGTGACCGGCCGGCGTTGCTAGGGCGCTTTTTTGGCGATTTCTGGCGGCTCGGGGTCGCCGCCCGCCGGCGACGGCGCCGTGGTGTCGGGGCGCGGCAGCGCTTTTTTCTCCAGGCGCTGCCTTCGCTTGAGCGACGCGGCTTCGTTTTCGGAGGTGCCTTGACCCAAGATCGAAAGCGCCCGAGTGGGATCCTTCACGAAGTGCTCGTAGAGCTTGGCCAGCTCGAGCCGGAGGCTCGGGTCATCGAGCTCTGCGGCGAGTGCCTCAAAGTCGAGCAGCGCGCGGGCGCGGTCGCCTCGGGCCTTGTGCACGTCGCCGCGCACGCGCAGCGCGCGCTGAACCCCCAGCGTGAGGGCGCGGTCGGCAGCCCGCTCCGCAACCGCCAGAGCCCCGGCGCGTTTCATCGTCTTGGCGAAGCCGATCAGGTCCTCGCCGTGGAGCAGCTCAAACGGCTCGCCGTAGAGCCCCACGAGCGCCGCCATGCTGAGCACATCCCAGGCGTTGTGCTCCACCACCTGCCGCAGCGCTTCTTCGTCGCCGGTCCGGAGGAAATGCGCGTAGCGCGCCGGCACATCGGCGCCGTCGATGTCGGCGCCGCGCACGAAACCCAAGACTTCGCTCTCCAGCGTGGCCAGCCGACAAGCACCAATCCGGGCGCGGTGCAGCCGCCGACCGATATGCAACAGATCCAGATGCGGCATTTCCCCTGGAATTTCCAGGTGATTCATCACGAATCGGCCCTTGAGCAACGGCCAGTCGAAGGCCTTGCCGTTGTAGGAAACCAAGAGCTCGGCCGCGGCCAGCCGCTGCCGCAATAGCGCCAAGAGCGCGGGCTCGTCCGCGGGGCTCCGCAGCAGGATTTGTTCCAGGTGAAGCTGCTCGTCATCGTCGAACCAAGCCAAGCCGAGCAGAAACACGAGCGCCCCGGAGCCGCCCAGGCCCGTCGTCTCGGTGTCGAAGTACAGGGCTCGCGCGAGGTTCGCGCTGGCGAGTCGGGGATCCAGGGCCAACAACGCCAAGAGCTCTGGTCGGCTGCTGCGCGCAGAGTCGACGGCAATGCGCCCCACGCGGTGCGAGGGCGGCACAATGCGGTGCTGGCGGTAGACCGGTCCGTGCTCGGTCTCTTCACGCACGAACGGCAACGCGGTCTGGCTCGGATCCCGAGGCGGCTCTGGCTGCGCGCTCGGCAAGCTCCTCGAATCGTCGAGAATTTCCGCCATTTTATCGCGCAGCTGGCCCAGCAGATCCTTCGGCGGCAGACTCGCGCTGGCGCTGGCGGGCGCGGGCAGCAGCCGGAGCTTGCTCTTGAAATCCATGGATCAGGGCCTGGGCGCGACCGAAGGAACCTGAACCACCAGCACGGAACCGAGCCGCGTGCTGAGCACGAGCCTTCGCCGGGCCGCATCCCAAACTGGCGTGAGCGGTGGTTCGCCCAGGGCGAAGCTGGTCGAAAGCTGGCTCGGGTAGACGAGCCGCACGTTGCCCCCCGATTCGGCGATCGCCAGAAATTCTTCGCACGCCACGGGCGGAGACAGGCAGTCTCGATTCAGCGCGGGCAGCCAAGCAAAGCCTGGACCAAAGACGCGAGCGCTGCCGTTTTCACAGGCGAAAACAGCTTGATTTGCCGCCACAGCCAGCAGCGCGAACGGGCCGAAGGCCCGCTTGAGGGGCGCGCGCTCAAAGCCGTAGCCACTCAGGGTCGCGAGCGAGCCTTGTAAAATCAGCGCGGCGCCTCCGCCTTGCAAGAGCGCCGGAGCCGAGCGAGCTCCGGGCGCGGCCAGCCGCAAGACAAGGGCCCCGCTGGTCGTGACTCCGTAAAGGTGGTCGTCCGTGCCGACGAAGAGCAGGGTCCCCTTCGCCGTCAGCACAAGCTCGGTCTTCGGCGCGACAGGCAATGGGAACACCCAGCGCAGGCTGGAGTCGCGCTCCAGCGCGTACAGCCTCGCCTCACTCGTCGCCACGAAGAGTCGCCCCGTAGCGCCATCGAAAATCGGCGGCGCCACCACGCGGCCGAGCAGCGTGCGGCTCCAGCGAAAGCCCCCATCGCTCGTCAGCGCATGCACGTAGCCCTCCCCCGAACCGACGTAGAGAGCACCATCGCTACCGACCCCAGGCGGCGCGAACAACGCCGCGCCCGCGCTGAAGCGATAGACCAGGCCGGGGAGCTCGGGCAGCGCGACAGCCAGCCCGGGCGCCGAAACGGCGAGCGCGCAGCCGACGCCGGCGATGCCGACGAGCAGGCGTGCCCGGCGGCGCCCAGCGCTAGCTCTCGAGACGCTGGGGGCACGCATGCCCGGAAGCGTGGCGTAGGTGCGCTCCCGGCGGCAAGTCGCAACCACAAGCGCCGGGGCCTGGGCTAGGCTGAGGCCGTGAGTTTGCGCGTTTTTGGCCTGACCGGCGGGATAGGCTCAGGCAAGAGCAGCGTGGCCGCGCTGCTGCGGGAACGCGGAGTGCCCGTGGTCGACGCCGACGAGCTTTCGCGCGAGGTGGTCGCCCCCGGCTCGCCGGGCCTGGCCCAAGTGGCCGAAGCCTTCGGGGCCGAGGTGCTGGCGCCGGACGGAACGCTCGACCGGCCACGCCTCGGAGCCCGCGTTTTCAAGGATTCGGCGGAAAGACAGCGTCTCGACGCGATCGTGCATCCGCTGGTGCGGAAGCTCTCCCAAGAGCGCTTCGCCGCGCTCGAGCAAGCCGGCGTCACGCTCGCCGGTTATGACGTGCCGCTGCTGTTCGAGGCGGGGCTCGAGCAGCTTCTGCGCCCCGTGGTGGTCGTCGCTGTGAGCGAAGCCACGCAGCTTTCGCGCGTGATGGCGCGCGACGGCTTGAGCGAGGAGGCGGCCCGCTCGCGCATGGCCGCGCAGTGGCCGCTGTCGGAAAAGCGCGCGCGCGCCGACCATGTCATCGACAACGACGGCTCGCCCGCCGAGCTCGCGCTCAAGGTCGACGCGCTGCTGCGTCAGCTTCGTCGCGATTTGGCAACGAGCTAGGTGTCCCCGAAGGGCTGGTGTCGCCCGCGGCCTGCCTGGTAGGGTGGTGGGTCATGGCAAAGAGCCCTGGACGTTGGTGCCTCGTAGCCGGTGGCGCTGTCTTGCTACCCGCTTGTGGTGCCGCGGAGCTGCCGCGCGCCCGAGCCCCCAGCGCGCCCGATGCCGACGCGCGCTGTCGCGCCGCCGCGCGCGGCGAAAGCCCGCTTGTGACGGAGTGGTCGCCCGCCGAAAAGTCCAATCTGCAAGCCCGCTTGCGCTCGGGGGGTCTGGCCGTCGAGTTCACGGGTTGCAGCATGCGTCCCATCACCAGCTGCAGCGTGCGCGGCAGCTATCGTTGGCAGCGCACCACCCTTTCCTCCGAAGCCATCGAAATTCACAGTCAGGACGACCTGTTCGCCAAGCTACCCTTGGGCGCCCTGGCGCTCGAGGGGGAGCTTGCCCGTAGCGGGCGCCTAGCCGTGCGCACCGCCGTCTCGGGTCAATACGTGCTCGAAGGCTCCACGGCGGCTGACGTGCCTGACTACGGAGATTGTTCTGGCGCCACGCACCTCTTGGTCGGCGTTTCGATGGGCAGCTTCAAGCTGCACTCCGGCGGCACGTTGCAGGCGGGCGGCTCGGTCGGCGTCGGCGAGCATCAAGCGGGCGCAAAGACCAGCAGCTCCGAGAGCTTGCTGCGCGAATCGGGCGACTTCGACAGCTGCAAGAATTCGACCGACGAGCAGCCGGAAATGAACTGCAGCTCGCCCATTCAGGCGTTTCTGGCGCCATTGCCGCGGTTTACCAAAGAGCGCGGCCAAGGCACGCTGCGCGTCACCTTCGCTGCCGGCACGTCGGACAAGGCCTGGGAGCTTCGTGCCAATCAGCAATTCGTCTGCCGTACGCCCTGCTCGCGCTGGCTCAACCCAAGCGACAGCTACGAGCTCCGCACCGAGACAGGCCCAGATTTCCAAACCCTCCAGGTGCCGGATCTCCAGCAATATGCTGGCAGGGGCGAGCTCGAGGTGCGGGCCTACCCCAGAAACCAGAGCAAATTCCTAGGCGGTATCGTCGCCGCCGGGGTGGGCGGCGGCCTGGCCTTCATGGGCGGCTTCTTGGCACTGGCCGGCGGCCTCGCGGAGCGTGACGGCTTGCTGCTCGGGGGCGGCATCACGGCTGGGGTCGGGCTTGTCGCGGTCGGGCCCGGCGTCTACATGATCGCGACGAGCGGTTCGAAAACCGAAGTGCGCTCCGACGGCCTTTCGCTCGAAAGCAGCCTCGAAGCCCCCGGGCTCGGGCTCGGCGGAACATTCTGAGGTTCTAAAATGCGCATTCTGCTCTTTCTGGTCTTCGGGTTCGTCGTGGGGCTGATCGCGCAGGCCATCCTGCCGGGTCGCCAGCAGCTTGGCCTCGTCAAGACCACGCTGCTCGGCGCGGGCGGCTCGTTCATCGGC
>JANNWK010001106.1:0-2063 GCA_031408355.1 Myxococcales bacterium | reverse complement strand
CGTCGGCGGCAAGCTTGAATTCCGCGCGAACCTTATCGCCTTGCGGGCCGCCAATCCGCGCGCTACATACTGAACCCAATGGTTCAGTATTCCGGTCCCCGCCTCGATGCCTCGTTCGCCGCGCTTTCGGACGCGACCCGACGCGGCGTTCTCGAGCAGCTCGGACGTGCAGACGCTTCGATCACGGACCTTGCCGAGAAGTTCCACATGACCCTCACGGGCATGAGGAAGCACGTCGGCGTCTTGGAGCGAGCCGGGCTCGTCGCCACGGAGAAGCTCGGTCGCGTGCGGACATGCAAGCTCGGCTCAAGCCGACTAGAGGCAGAGACGGCATGGATCGAAGGGTACCGCCAGCTCTGGAGCGCACGCTTCGACGAGTTGGACAACATTATTATGGAACTGAAACAGAAGGAGATCGCCCATGAGCGCAAGAAAAGACAGTGAGCCCAACCCCACGACGGTGGAACCGAAGTCCGAGCGCGAGATCGTCGTCACGCGAACCTTCGACGCCCCGGCGCGCATCGTCTTTCAGGCGTGGACGACGCCCGCGCTGTTCAAGCGCTGGTGGGTACCGAAGTCGATGCCGCTGGCCCTGCTCTCCTACGAGGCGGATATCCGTACTGGCGGCGGCTACCGTCTCGTGTTCGATGTCGACGGCACGAAGACGCTGGCGTTCTTCGGGAAATACCTCGAAGTGACCCCGCACTCGCGAATCGTTTGGACGAATGACGAGAGTGGCGAGGATGGGGCCGTCACGACTGTGACCCTGGAGGAGAAAGGCGACAAGACACTGCTGGTGCTGCACGAGCTCTATCGCTCGAAGGAAGTTCGCGATGCTGCCCTGGCCTCCGGGGCGTACGAGGGGATGGGCGAGACGTTCGGGCAACTGGACGAGGTGCTCGTCGCACTGGAAGCGTCGGCTTCTTCAACGTCGAGCGCCTCATGACGCCGCTCATTGCCGGCGTCGATTTCGGTGCGTCGGGGACAATGCAGCAGCACTACGCGCCGACCTGGAGTCGTCGCTGCAACAGCTCCCGCACAGCCTGAGTGGGAGCCGACTTCACCGCGACGTCTCGATAGCGCCGGGCCGCATCGTCATGTCCGCAGCGCCGATGCAGGTCCGCGAGCACCGCGGCCCATTGATAGGAGCCGGCCAGCCAGCTCGGTGGTTCAAGGCCCTCGAGCACCGATAGCCCGGCGGCGGGCCCGTGCCACTCTGCGACGGCTACCGCGCGGTTGAGCTTGTGCAGCGCTGAGGGGGCGATCTGCTCCAGCAGCGAATAGCATTCGACGACCCTGTCCCAACGCGTCTCCGCGAAGGAGGGAGCGAGGCAGTGTTCGGCGGCGATCCCCGCCTCCGCGTGGTAGCGCGAGTAGACGTCGCCGCGTGCAGAATCTGCGAGCCACGAAAGCCCGACCTGAATCTTCTCCTGGTCCCACAGCGCTCGGTCTTGGTCCGCGAGCAGAATGAGTCCGCCCGATGCGTCCTGACGTGCGGTGATCCGTGCCGCGTGCAAATGCATCAGGGCCAATAGCGCAGAGGTCTCCGGAACGTTCCCCACCGGATGTTCCGCCAAGATGGAAGCCAGCCGTATTGCCTCGTCGGAGAGCTCCTGGCGGATGGCCGTCTCGGCGTGGGATGAGAGGTAGCCCTCCGTGAACAGTAGGTAAAGGATCCTGTGCACCGCCGGGAGGCGCGAGGAGTACTGCTCCGCGGTCAGCTCGTCGATGCGTGGCGGAACCTCTCGCAAGCGGTTGCGGGCCCGCTCGAGGCGCTTGTAGACATTGGCCTCGCTGCTGAAGAGGCGCAGGGCGATCTCCCGAACGTCGAAGCCGCAAAGGGTTTTGAGGGCCAAGGCCAGCTGCGACTCCGGCGGGATCGCGTCATCGCAGCACACGAACAGCATCCTGAGCAGGTCGTCTTGCACCTCACCGGCCAGAAGGGGCTCGGGTCCGTCCTCCGCACTCCCCACGTGTTCGGCTTCGTTCTCGTCCAGGATGCGACGGCGACGGGTTCGCTGGCGCAGCTCTCCTACGAGATCGTTGTGCGCGACTCGAAAGAG
>JANNWK010001105.1:0-6503 GCA_031408355.1 Myxococcales bacterium | reverse complement strand
TGGACAGCGATGCCATGGGCCTGGTGGCCAACGGCACGGGCAGCTGCGTCAACCGCCAGTGCGGGATTTTGAGCTGTACTGGGAGCTACGCCGACTGCGCCGGCGGCTACGCCGACGGCTGCGAGACCGACACAGACACGAGCACGAGTCACTGCGGCGGCTGCGGTGACGGGTGCACGATCGCCAACGGGATCTCGAAGTGCGACAAGGGTTCGTGCGCCATCGGCAGCTGTAGCGGCACGTTTCGCGACTGCAACAGCGATCCCGCCAACGGCTGCGAAACGAATATCGCGACCAATCAGACCAACTGCGGTGGTTGTGGGGCAAGCGGCAGCAACTGCAACACCAAGTACACCAACGCCAGCTCCAGCTGCGGAGCCAGTGCCTGCAGCGCGCCTGTCTGCAAACCCGGGTTCGGCGACTGCAGCGGCGGTATTCTAGACGGCTGTGAAACGGACACGACCATGACGCCGAGCCACTGCGGCGCCTGCGGTCAGGCGTGCCAGTCGGGGGCTGCCGCTCACGTCAGCAGCAACACATGCTCCATGAGTATGTGCGCGCCAGTCTGTTCTGGCAGTTACCGGACGTGTGACAACGACAAGTTCAACGGTTGCGAGGCGAACTCGAGCGACGACGAGGACAACTGCGGCGGCTGCGGGAGCGTTTGTAGCAGCGCCGCCTCCGCGCATGTGACCAGCAACCTGTGCGTCGGCAGCAGCTGCGATCCCCAATGCTCCGGCACGTACCGTGACTGCAACGCCAGCGAGAACGACGGCTGCGAAACCAACTCCGCGACCAGCGGCAGTCACTGCGGCGGCTGCAATCAGGCTTGTCGCGTCGATGCGGCGGCGCACGTCATCAGCAACCCCTGCGGCGGCAGCTCGTGCCAGCCGGTATGTAATGGTCTGTATGACGACTGTGATGCAATGCCGGACAACGGTTGCGAGAAGCCGGTCGGAACGGACAAGAATAACTGCGGCGGCTGCGGCACCGTCTGCGGCACGACCAACGCATCCGCCACCGCCTGCGCTGGGGGCGCCTGCTCGCCCAGTTGCGACGCCGGCTGGGGCGCCTGCGCTGCGCCCGCGAACGGCTGCACCACGCCGCTCGGCACGACCAGCAATTGCACCAGCTGCGGCCAGTCCTGCAGCGGCGCCACGCCGTTCTGCATCGCCGGCTCCGGCTGCGCCGACCATCTCGATGTCGAGGTGGGGAACCTGGTCGGCGGTGGCAGCGGCTGGCCCGGGTCCAGTAGTCCGATCCTCACGCTAAGGCACACCCTGAAATGGGGCTCCGGCAACAGTCGCATGGTCCTGGTCGGGGTGACCGGAACCGACACGTTCTTGGACCCGGCCGGCGTGTCCTACGCAGGCAACCCCATGACGCTCTTCCCGGCGGCGACCAGCGCGGTCGCTGAGGGCAGCTCCTATGCTGGGATCTACTACATTCTCGACAGCGACCTACCGGTGGGAGGCGTAGAAAACGACGTCGTGGTGACGTTCGCGCCCTCCAACCTGTGGGGCATGGGCGCCGCTGACGTGCTCGAGCTTCGCAACGTCCACCAGGTGGCGCCTATCGCGGGCGGGACTCACTCAAGCGCTCAGGATTGCGCTGAGTTGGGCACCCGGAGCACGACCGTGACCTTCACCCAGACGGGCTCTTTAGTGTACGGCATTCTGATGGGGCGCAACGGCAACGCTGGCAGCCTGCCCGGTACTTTCACGCAGACGCTGAACCACGTGCAAACAACGCCCGCGATTCAGGCATCGATCGGTGGCTACATCTTCGACAATAACGAGCGAACGATCGACGTGTCGATGACGGGTTGTTGGTCGGCGGCGGGCGCGGCAGTTGCTATCAAGCGTCGCAGCGCTTTCTAGCAAGGGCATGTTGCCGAACCGCGGCCCCACTTGGCGGCGGCGTTGCGCGTGCCGAAGGGAATGAGACTGCGCCGCTCCGCGTTGTCTTTGGCAGGATGCTTGGTCGATTGGCGGTGGTGTGCGGACTGCTCGTTTCGTGCTCGGGAGCAGCGCCGCCCGCCCCCCATCTCGCTCAACCTCCACACGCCGCTCGGGTAGTCGGCGCAGACGTGCCCGGGGCAAGCCCGCCGACCACGGCTACTGCTCCGGAAGGAGTCGAACCGCCCGACACGGAGCCGCCGGCTCGAGCACGAACTGAGCTCGTCCTCTCCACCAGCGCGGACTACGGCAGCAAGGTCGAGATGGGCGACTACAACTTCGACGGACACGAAGATCTCGCCGTTCCAATCGACAACACCGGATCCTACGGCGGTCCCACCTACGCCATCCTGCTCTATCAAGCGCTCAACGGCCGCTACGTCGAAGCACCACTGCTCAGCGCCCTCACGCGCGAGAACCTGGGCCTATTCGAGGTCGACCCCAAGCGCCGGCGCCTCACGATCTTCAACAAAAGCGGGTGTTGCCTCCACTACCAAGCCGAGCTCACCGTCGGCGGCGAGTTCCCCACCGTCGTCAGCAGCCAAGTCGAATCGATCGTCTACGACAACGACACCTGCCGCGTCGTCCTCGCTCGCACCCTTGAAAACGGAAAAACCCGCACCACGACGCGCCGCTGTAGAGAAAGCGAGGAGCGGTAGCTCCGCAGCCACCGCAGTCCGACTAGGCCGCCGCAAACCAGAGATCGCATTCGGGGTTCCATTAACTTCGGCCGGGCGGCTCCTTCCGCACCACATGGCCGGCCAGCGGTGTGACAAGTGGGCTCTGGAAGGGCGCCGGGGATCCGCTGCCAGCGGGCGAGGCTGAGGGTTCGGGCGGCGGCATGGAACGGAGTGATGGGGGTCCGTCCAGGTACAGGTCGCTCTCGTGATAGGCGGACATCGCGCGCCCGACGAAGATCTTTGCGACGGCCGCAGCGGGCACGGCCAGCAGGATCCCAAGCAGGCCGAACACCTGTCCGCCCACGAATAGCGCCACGAGCACCCACATCTCGGGCAGGCCCACGGTCTTCCCCATGATGCGGGGCGCTATCACGAAGCCTTCGAGCGTCTGCACGATCGCATAGGCCACCACGACCCCCACGAGCTGGCCGCCGTTAAAGCCGCCCAGCAGCGACATCGACAGGCCCGACGCCAACGCAAAGGCGCTGCCCAGGTAAGGGATGAAGCTAAGCACCCCGGAGACGAGACCTATCGGCAGCGCGAGCCGTACACCCAAGGCCGCGTACGAGGCCCCGTAGAGCACCGCCATGATGGCCATCACGGCCAGCTGACCGCGGATGAAGTGGCGCAGCGCAGCGTCGATCTCCAGCGCGTACTCGCTGACCACTTTGCGGTAACGCCGTGGGAGCAAGCGCCGCACCCCGCCGGTGATGCGGTCGAAGTCATTCAGAAAGTAGACGGAGAGGACGGGCACAACCAGGGCCGCCACCACCGAGCCGACCATCGAGAGCCCGCCCCCGACGACGCTGCTCAAAATGCCGCCCGCAGGAGCCAGCATCGACGAGGCCAGGGCGTTGGCGTTGGCGCCGAGCCGCGCCATCCACTCCGTGGTTGTATGCGGCACGCGAATGCCGTGGCTCGTCAGCCAGGGGTCTGCGCTGGCGACCAACAGCGAGAGTTTGCGCGGCAGCTCGCTGGCGACGCTCACCACGTCGCTGGCGATGCTCGGCACCACCAGCGCCACGAACAACGCCGTGGCGCCGAGGCCCCCGAGTAGGACGAGGGCAATGCCGACCGGGCGCGGGAGCTTGAAGGCCTCGAGCCGATCGATGATCGGATCCAGCACGTAGGCGATGCCGAACGCCAAACACAGCGGCGTCAGCACCGTGCGCAACGTGTAGAGCAGGTAGGCCGAGAGCCCCACACCAATGGCAATGTAGAACTCACGCGGTAGCGCGATTTCCCTACGCGGTGTTTCTTCGGTCAAGGACGCGCTATACCGGCCCGGCGACTGCGCTGCAATGCGCTAGGCGCGCCCGCTATCATGACCAAGCTCCGCACGACTTCTCTGCATCAGAACTGGCGTTTCTCGGAGGGCAGTTGGCAGCCTGAAGGCGCCAGGGCGGGCTACAGCCGACTCGAATGGCTTCCAGCGCGCGTGCCCGGGCACGTGCACCTCGATCTCATAGAGAACGGGGTCATCGGGCACCCTTTCGAACGCATGCAGGAGCTGGGATGCCAGTGGGTCGACGAGAAGGACTGGAGCTACGAGACGACCTTCGACTGGCAGCCGACCGCGGCCTTGCCAGCGCGCGCTTTGCTGTTCGAAGGCCTCGACACCATTTGCAGCGTGCTCTTGAACGGCCAGGAGCTGGCCCGTCACGACAACATGTTCACGCCGCTGGAGCTTGATGTAAGCTCGCTGCTGCGGCCCGGTCAGAACGTGCTGCGCGTCGACTTCGAGTCTGCGGTGCGCGTGGGCAACGCCCGCCGGGTCCAATACTTCGCAGCTGAGGGGCTTTCGCTCGACACCGAGCGCTTTGACGAGCGCTCCTTCGTGCGCAAGATGCAGAGCATGTTCGGTTGGGACTGGGGACCGCGCCTGGTTTCGGCGGGGATCTGGCGGCCCGTAGCGCTGCTGGAGTTCGTGGCGCGCTTCGAAGACGTGCACGTAACGGAAGAGCATCGTAGCGATGGCTCGGTTGCCGTGTTCGCGAAGAGCCTTTGCCCCAGGGGCACGCGCGCGCTCCACGTCTGGGACGGCGAGCCCGCCACCCGTGACGGATGCGTTGCCGAGATTGAGCAACCAGAGCTCTGGCAGCCGGCGGGATTGGGCCAGGCTCACCTGTATGAGCTCGTGAGCTACCTCGTGCCTGAAGATTTTGATCCAGGTGAGCTGCCCGCGGAAGCCGCCGAGGCCTGCCGCCGGCTTGAGCAACTGGCGTTCGACATGCGGCGCCAGCGCATTGGCTTGCGCCGCGTGCGGTTGGTTCGGGAACCCGACCGCTTTGGGGAGTCCTTCGAGTTCGAGGCTAATGGGCGGCGTTTTTACGCCCTGGGCGCCAACTGGATCCCGGATCACTCGTTCCCCTCCACCATCGCGCGCACGACCCTGAGAACTCGACTGCTGGCCGCGCGGGACGCGGGCATGAACATGCTCCGGGTTTGGGGCGGTGGGCTGTACGAGAGCGACGACTTCTACGACCTGTGCGACGAGCTAGGCCTACTCGTCTGGCAAGACTTTCCGTTCGCGTGCGCCTACTACCCGGACGGACCCGAAGCGCAGGCCGCGATCACAACCGAAGCGCGCGCGAACATCCTGCGCCTGCGCAACCACGCGAGCCTCGCGCTCTGGTGCGGAAATAACGAAAATTTGCAGATGTTTCAGCAGCGCTGGGGCGACAGTGCGCGTCACCCCCCTCGCCTGTTCGGGGACAACCTATATAGCGCTACCCTGCCCCAGCTGCTGGCCGAGCTGGATCCGGGGCGTTCCTATACCCCTACCTCGCCGCACGGCGGGAAGGACTGCCAGCAAGGCGGCATCGGCGATCAGCACTACTGGGACGTGTGGCACGGACGCGGTGACTGGCTGCATTATCGTGATAGCACCGGCCGCTTCTCATCCGAGTACGGGTTTGCTTCGGCCCCCAGTCAGCGCGCTTTCGAGCAGGCATTCCCAGCGCGCTCCAGCCAGCTCGACGCCGACACGCGGCCGGTCGAGCTAGCCACGCTGCGTGGGCAATACCGCGATCCTGCCGTGCGTTGGCACGACAAGACGCTCAAAGGCTATGAAACCTTCGTTGGCTACGTCGAGCTGCACTATCCCGAGTCAAGCACGCTCGCGGACTGGATCTACTACTCGCAGCTGAATCAGCGGGACGCGCTACGCTGCGCGATCGAGCACTTCCGACGTTCGGAGTTCTGCAAGGGCTCGCTGGTGTGGCAGCTCAACGACTGCTGGCCGGTACAAAGCTGGGCACTATTGGACAGCCTCGGCGAACCCAAGCCGGCCTTTGCGGCGCTCAAGCGGCTCTACGCGCCCGCGCTGCTCTCGCTAGCCAGAAACGGCGACCAATTCTCGCTCTGGGGCATCCTCGACAACGCGCCCAGCGGCGCGGAGCTGGTCGGTCCGGCGAAGGTGAACGCCGTTTCACTCCACACAGGTGAGACGCTCCGCAGCTGGAGCGCCGGCGTGCACGTAGCTTCCTCCGAGCGCAAAGAGCTGCTCACGCTCGATTCAGCCGGTCTGGATCCGACGGACACCCTGCTGTTTGCTCGGTTGGGCCCGCTCAGTGCCTGGGCTCTCTTGGCCGAGCCCAAGGATTTGCGACTGCCCGCGCCGTCAGCGCTGGAGGCGTCGCTGGCCGGAGATGGCACGCTCGCCCTCCGCAGCCCTGGGCCACTGGTTGACCTCTGGCTGACGGATCAGGAGGGGGCCCGGGCCTTCGGCGAGAATCTGCTCACGCTGCCCCAGGCCGGCACGCTCAGCGTTGCGTACTCGGGCAGCGCGCGGGGCCTGCGCGGGCGATCGCTTGCGGGTCAGCACAGCATCAGCCTCACCCGCGCGCCCCTCTGAGGCTGGTGG
>JANNWK010001104.1:0-6812 GCA_031408355.1 Myxococcales bacterium | reverse complement strand
GCCCGTTGGTGCCGTCCCCCCTCGACGAACGCCGGTCACCGCCCTAGGTTCCGAGACCATGTCGAAACCCAAGCTCACCTATTTCGATGCGCCCACCAGCCGCGGAGAGGAGTGTCGCCTCGCGCTGCATATCGCGGGGGTGGAGTTTGAGGACATTCGCGTGAAAGGCAGCGACTGGCCCGCCCTCAAGCCCTCCACTCCCTTTGGCGGCATGCCGCTGCTTGAGCTCGAGGGGCGGCCCGTATTGGCGCATTCGAATCCCATTCTCGTGTATCTCGGTCGCCAGCATGGGCTCCACCCGAAGGACGATTTCGAAGCCGCACGCCACGAAGCTCTGATGAATCATGTTGAGGATCTGCGGGCGCGCGTGAGCCCCACCCTGCGTATCGCCGATGCGACCGAAAAGAAGCGGGCGCGCGAAGAACTGGCGTCGTCGTACTTGCCCGCGTGGGGCGCCCAAGCGGAGGCACAGCTCGGTGCGGGCCCGTTCTTCGCGGGCGAGTCGCTGAACGTGGTCGACCTGAAGCTCCACATGGCCGTGCGCTGGTTCTCGCGCGGAACCGTGGACCACGTCCCGGCCACGGTCTTTGCAGACTTCCGAAAACTCACGCGGCTCCACGACGCCGTCTGGGAACACCCCGCCGTGAAGGCCTGGTACGCGAAGGGCTGAAGCGGCTCGCGCTGCTAGGCTCGCTGCGTTCCTCGCCTAGAAGCGCCACTCGCCAGCGATGCCCGCCATGGGCCCGCCATAGGTAAGGGACCCGCCGCACAGGAACTCATCGCAGCCCGGGGCTGTACGAAACACCGCGGCGCCACCGGCCGTCACGGTCAGGAATTTCGAACCGGCGTGGCCGTTGCCGTCCAGCAGGACGCGCAGGCCAAACTCTCCAAAGCCGTAACCGACGTCGCCACCGCCGCCGCTAAGCCGCAGCCAGTAGCCACGAGTCACCGGGATCTGCCCGCTGGCCACCATGCCACCGAAGCCGAACTCGCTGTGGAACAGCACGATGCTGGTGCGCGCGCTGAAGTTAAGCCCATCCTGGGCGCCCAGGCGGATGAGCTGAGCCACGGCGAGCCCCGAACCCGGCGCGACCCCGAACTCCACCTCGTTGACCGTTTGCGCGCCGAAGCCCAAACCCATCTCGAAATACTGCGAGTCGTAGCTCGCCAGCAACGTGGCGTTGGTCGCCGTCACAGCGTCTTGGCTCTCCACGTCGGCGAAGGCGAACGGATCCACGATCGCCTGCAGGCGCCAGTTGCCAGCAAAGCGACGGGCCAACGCGCCTCGGAGCAGGAGGCCACCCCCCAGCTCGCCTAACGCCGCGAACGGCTGGGCCGAAAGCTCCAGCGTCCAGAGCCCGCCCACCCGCGGCGGCGCGGTAAAGCTTCCGGTCGCCTGGGCGCGAGTGGGGCCCGCCACGGCTCCCACGGGCACTTGCTCGTTCAGGCCCAGCTGCACGCGCGCGCTGTGATCGGTCACGTTCGTCACCACGCCCACAGCCAGAGCGTCGCGCGACAGAACCTCACTTCCGCTTTCGTCGCCGCCGAAGCGCTCCGCGGCAAGCTCGATGCGGTCGCTGCGCATGACGCCGTCCGCGGCGCCCAGCGAAATCACCACGGCTCCGGGAGTCGCGCTGACGACGCGCCCGACGCGCGAAGCCGGCGCGCTCGCGGGGGGCGCTGCTTTCGCCACCGGCGCAGGTGGGGCCACCGGCGCTACATCTGGAAAGCGCACGGCGGGCGGCGCGCTCCCAGAAACGAACGGACGCGCTTCGAGCACGTGCAACTTCACCCACAGCCGACCGTCAGGCTCGGTGAAGAAACCAATTGCTTCCCCTGCGAACGGGTGACTCCGCACGAAGCGCGGCCCAACCTCCGAGACCAAAAGCTCCCAAACGCCGGCGCGGCCGCAGGCCACGAGCAGGCGTCGCTCCTCACGGTGGAGCGCGTGCCGCTCACACGCCTGCCCTGCCTCGTTCGTTTGAGACTCCAGCCAACCCGAGGGCAGCGGCTCCTCCGCCCGAGCGTACCCCGCCAGCGCCAAAGTGCCCGACGCCCCCAAGAGCAACGCAATCTTCTTAACCGACCAGGTCATTCTCGCTCCCCAGCCGTGTATGGCATTCCGCAGAAGCAAAGGGAAGTGTCGTCATTTCGCCACACCCACACCCACACCACACCGCGGCGCGGCGCGACAGATCGCTCGGGCGGGCCGCCTGGAACTACGCTAGCCTTTGACGCTGGTGGTTGGCACTGGGAGGTATCGAGAGCATGAGGATCCAAGGAATTCGGAAGACTGAGCTTGGCGGTGCGCTGGCCCTCGGGCTCGCGCTCGGCGGTTGCAACTCGTTCGATGAAGCGCCGGGGCCCGCGAGCACCGAGCCGCGCCTGGTGATCCCGCTCGACGAGCGCCCGGCGGTAGCGGCGCCGCAAACACCGCTCTCGGTCAGCGGCGGCACGCTGCGGGTGATGGCCGACGGCTCGGCCGCCCTCGTGGCGGATCCGGAGCGCGACAGCCTCTCCATCGTGGATCTTCTCACGCTCGGCGTGCGGCACACCATCAGCCTGGAGCCAGGCGACGAACCCGGTCGCAGCGTTGAGGACGGTCAGAAGCGGATCCATGTGGCCCTGCGGGGTAGCGGAGCCGTCGTCGCCGTGGACGCGCTGAGTGGCGCGGTGGTCAGCCGTCGCGCCGTGTGCAAGGCGCCCCGCGGCATCGCGTTCGATGCCGCAACGGGACTTGTGCATGTCGCCTGCGCGGAGGGCAAGCTGGTGTCGCTGGCGGCGCAGAGCGGCGAGGTCGTTCGCTCGCTGACCCTGGAGCCCGATCTGCGCGACGTGCTCGTGCGCGGCAGCGAGCTCTGGGTCACGAGCTTCAAATCGGCAGAAGTGCTGCGCGTGAGCAGCCTAGGCGAGCTCGGCCGGCGCATCACGATTCCTGCGCGCCCGGGGACGCTGTCGCGACCGGCGCCCAAGGGCGACACGAGTGGCGGCTTGTTCAGCACGCCCGTGACCTTGAAGCCTGGCGTCGCCTGGCGGGCCGTACCGACCGCCACGGGCGGGGCCGTGGTCGTGCACCAGCAGGCCGTAGTCGACGACATTGAAATCACTGAGCCGAGCGCGCAAGGCAGCGCCTACGGCGGCGGCGGCTTGGATTGCGGCGGTATCGTGAAGAACGTCGTCAGCAACGTGGCGGCCGACGGGGCCGTCACCAGCGCTAGCTTCACCGGCGCCCCGCTACCGGTCGACGTCGCCGTGTCCCCGGATCAAACCAGAGTCGCCATAGCCCATGCGGGAATGCTCGACTTCGCGGCGCCGCGCCCGTTCCTAGTCTTCCCCTCCCAGGGCGGCGACGACTTCGGAGGCGCGAGCGGTGGGCCCGTCTCCAGCTTCAGTAACGGCGGGCTCAGCGTGCTGTCTCTGCAGGCCACGGGCAGCGCGCCCGACTGCCAGTTCCCGGAGACCGGACAGATCGCCGAACCCGTGGTCGCCGTCGCGTTCGCACCCGACGGGCGACTGCTCGCTCAAACCCGAGAACCGCCCAAGCTGCTGGTGATACAAGCCGGCGAAGTGCCGTGGGGCCTGCCCGCTACGATCTTGCTACCCGGCGCTTCGCGCTTCGACACGGGGCATGAGCTCTTTCACCGCGACTCGGGTGGCGGCATCGCCTGCGCTTCTTGCCACCCCGAGGGCGGTGAAGATGGCCACACCTGGAGCTTCGCCGGCACCGGCAAAAGGAGGACTCAAGCGCTGCACGTAGGGCTGCGGGACACCGCCCCCTTCCACTGGAACGGCGATCTCGCCAACGTCGGTGAGCTGATGACCGACGTGTTCGTGGGCCGTATGGGCGGAGTCAAGCAGACCGAGCCACGCCTGGGTACCTTGTCCGAGTGGCTCTTTTCGCTCAAGCCGCCACCCGCCATCCGTGACGCCACAGACGCCGCTGCGCTCCGCGGGCAGGAGCTCTTCAACGCCGCCAGCGTCGGCTGCGTTACATGCCATTCGGGCAGCAAGCTCACAAACAACGACTCGGTCGCCGTGGACAGCCTGGCCGCTCAGAAGCTCCAGGTGCCGTCACTCGTGGCCATCGGCTACCGTGCGCCTTTCATGCACACCGGCTGCGCCACCACCCTAACAGCGCGCTTCGATCCGGCCTGCGGCGGCAACCAGCACGGCGACACCTCTGCCCTCACCGAAGCCCAGCTGGGCGATCTCGTCGCCTACATGGAGGCACTGTAGCCCCCAGGCAGCCCGAAACGCGCCTGAAGCCTCAGGTTTTCGGGGCGCTCCCGGTCTTCCTACTCGGTGCGTTCGCCGCCGGGTGTCGTGACAGGCCCGCGGCCACGGCCGAACCAGCGCCGCTCGCCGTTGCGGGGCTTGCTGTGGACGCGCCAGCCGCCGGCGCGCCGACGCGAGGCGAGCCCGTCGAGCCCGTCGAGCCCCTCCCCCTGTCAGCGCCGACATGTGCGGCCCACGATTGGTTGGCGCGACCCCTCGCTCCGCTGCTCCGGCCTGGCAAACGAACGACACCGTCCCAACGCGACCGCGCAGGCTCGACGGAGCTGCGCTTCGCGCCCGAGTGCACCGATTCGCCCACTGCCCCGAGCCCAGGCTCCTTGAGCAAGCTCGTCGTGGAAGGCGTCAAGCTGGTCGTGACGAGCGCTATCCCCGCGGGCTCGAGCAAGCGTGGCTGGGCCGGAAATCGCTGCAGCTTCGAGCTCAGCCTGGCAGATGGCTCAGGCGCACGAGTCGGGCTCGGAGCCCAAGAGATCCCCCCCTTCACGAGCATTAACGCCGTCGTTCGCTCGGGCTCCGCCGTTTGGCTGAGCGTCGGCTTCAACGGCTACACGGCGGAGTTTCCGCAGGGAGGCAACCGCATCCTCGCGCTGGACCTGTGCGCCGGGCGCGTGGTTTGGCAGTCGAAGGACTCGATGTCCAATGGCGGACTGCTGCTGCTGGACGACTACCTCATCTCCCCCTTCGGCTTCACGAACGAGCGGCGCTTTCTGCACGTGCTCGACGCGCGTTCGGGCGCCGTCGTCCAGAAGCTGGGCGTGGTGGAAAACATCTGCCCCAGCACGAGCTGGGCACCCAACTTTACCCCGGGCCAGCGCTGCGACGCGCCCGGCCAAGCCGTGGGTGCCGCCAGCGCGCCGCGCGTCGAGCTCGGCCTGCTCCTGGTGGACACCAACACGGGCTCAGCGGCGTTTCAATTCAACTGACACGGGCTGGCCTCCGCTTTCCCGGGGAGGCGCTTTACCTGCGTGCACGCCTGTGGTGTCGTGGCGCGAAGCGAGGTTCGAGCATGCGTAGCAACGTAGGATCGAGTGGCACCGGTTTCTGGCTGGGCGCGGCGTTGGCGCTCAGTAGCTGTGGCGATGGCGGCTCCGGAGGCGCGAGCGGTAACCCGGGAGGCGCCCCCGCCAGCTCGGCGGGTTCGAACGCCACCGCTGGGGCGCCAACGGCAGGCAGCCCGGCGAGCGGCTCCGGGGGCCTGAGTGGCAGTGGCGGTTCGGCTGCGGGCTTGAGCGGTCAGGCGGGGTCGGGCGCTGGAAGCGCCGGAAGCGCCGGAAGCGCCGGAGCGGGCGGCTCAGGCCCGGTCGATCCCTGCGGCGACGCGCTGTTCTGCGAGAAGTTCGACAGCTACGCGGGCGTCACGGCCATCGCCGATCAACAGAAGTTCGGTCCCTGGCACGCCGCGCTCAAGGCCGGCGCTTCGATGGGCCTCGACGGCACCCACAAGCTGTCCGGCGGAAGCGCGCTCCACGTGCACATCGACGGCACCGTCAACGCTGGCGGCCGTCTGTTTTCCGACGGCGACAAGCCGCTCTTCGCCAACCAGCCCACTCACCTCTACGGGCGGATGATGATGTACATCGACCCCAACGGCACGAGCGTGCACTGGACCTTCTTCGGCATGAACGGCGACGCCGAGCCAAACTCGCCCGCCGTCGGCCGCAACGCTCAGTACATGATGAGCTCGCTGCCCCAGAACAGCATCAACACCTACAGCTTCGTGTATGGCCTCCAGGCGCAGGGAAACGAAGGTTTTCGCGACTGCTCGTCGCGGAGCACCACGGCCATGCCTTCAACGTGGGCGTGCGTTTCCTTCGAAATGGACTCGGTGGCCCGCAAGCTGCGCATGTACAAAGACGGCGCGCCCGACCCGATCCTGAGCATTGACGATCACGGCAAAGCTTGCGTGCCCCCCGCCTCGATCACCGACCCCTGGTACGGGCCCGCCGTGAGTCAGCTCTTCGTCGGAGCGTGGAGCTTCCATCCAATGAACGGGCCGCTAGACGTGTGGATCGACGATCTGGTCGTCGACACCAAACCGGTGTTGTGCCCTGCGCAGTGAGGTCCTGCGCAGGACGTCCGGCATTCGCTAGAATGCCGATGACCCCGCGTTGAACGGCCCGGCGCCGCCACCAGGAGCGTAGGCGTAGCCCCCACCCGAAGCGGCGCCGCCCGTGAACCCGCCACCGATGGGGGCAGCGCCGCCCGTTCCATAGAGGTCGCTCGGATCCTCGTGCAGCACGATCTGAATGTTCAGCTTGCCGTTGAGCCACAGCTCACGACCGCCCAGCCCGAATTGGTACTCCGCCCAGCTCGTCGACAACCGCGAAACCCAGACCCACTGCGTCTCGCCAGAAATCAACGTCGCTTCGACGAACTCGGGGCCATTGTTGCCCTCCTTCTCGAAGCGACGTTGATTTCTGGCGAGACGCAGTGGGTCTGGGTTTCGCGGTTGTCGACGAGCTGGGCGGAGTACCAATTCGGGCTGGGCGGTCGTGAGCTGTGGCTCAACGGCAAGC
>JANNWK010001103.1:0-13967 GCA_031408355.1 Myxococcales bacterium | reverse complement strand
TTGAAGCCGAGCGCAAGGCGCTGGGCGCCGAGAAGTCGGCGCGGGCCGACGCGGAGAAGCGAGCCGCCGCTGCCATGGCCAGCTTGGCGGAGGTCGCCAAGGTGAAGGAAGAGTCACGCGGCATGGTCATCACGCTCTCGGGTGGCGTGCTGTTCGCTACCGGCAAGTATGACCTCCTGCCCATCGCCAAGGGCAAGCTCGACGACGTCGCCAAGGCCGTTCAGGACCAGGGCTTCAAGGCCATCATCGTGGAGGGGCACACGGACGCCAAGGGCAAGGCCACCGACAACGATACGCTCTCCTTGAAGCGGGCCGAAGCCGTTCGGACGCACCTGGTGGGCCGGGGCATCCCGAGCGACAAGATCCGCGCGATCGGGCTCGGCTCTTCACGGCCCGTCGCTGAGAATTCGACGCCGGACGGCCGGGCCAACAACCGCCGCGTCGAGATCGTCGTCGAGCCGGTTAAGTAGCCTGATTTGTTCGGCGCTCAGTAGCGCAAGCGGTTCGAGTCACCGACCATGCGGTTGAACTTGTCGACGACTTGGGCCGGGTGGCCTTCAACCATTTGTGGGCTCGACTTGGAGAAGAACTCCTTGTTGAAGTCCTTGTTGTCCCGCTTGCGCCGCAGCAGATCCTTGGAGGCCTTGAGGAAGTCCTTGGTGTCGCTCAGGTAGGACGAGAACATCGAGACTTTGTCGACCTCCGCTTTGTGCGAGTCCACGTATTGGTCGAGCTCGGTCAGGGTCTTGTCGTACGTCTGCACGGCGACGTCGAGCTTCTGCAGATCGAGCTCCTTCAGCTCCGCCACGTCGGTCAGTCGCAGGAGCGCTTTGGCTTCGTGCAGCGCGCGCTCGGACAGGTACTGCAGCCTGCGCGCCGGATCCTTCTCGAGCCGGGCAAGCAGCCGGGAACTCACGCCCTCGTTCAGGGTCATGACACGCTCTTCAAAACCCTTGTTGACCTGCTCAAACTTCGAGAAGCCGCTCATGAGCTGGGCGTGGAGCGCCTTGCCCTTGGCCATCTTGTCGTCCTTGTAGTCGTCCTGATCGTAATACTTGTTGGCGGTCTTCACGACCGGGACCAGCTCGTCGAGGGCTCGCCTGTACTCGGTGGCCGCTGAATCGACGTCGGGGAGCGCGGGCTTCATCGTCTTGGCCTTCTCGAGCGAACCAAAGCAAGAATCGACGTTGATCTCGTAGAGGCCGTAGATGACGCTCTCTTTGCCGGTGGGCCCTGCTACCTCGTCGACCACCCACGAAAGGTAGCGGTTGCGACTGTCGACGACGCGCTTGGACGTGTTGTTCATGCAGTTGATGTACTCACCGAGCTTCTCGCCCAGCTGTCCATCCTTCTCGTCCTCGGAGGAAGCCCCGGGCGCGCCGGTCGCGCCGGTCGCCTCGGAGACGGCGCTGGCCGCCGCCTTCAGCGCCTCCGCCGCCTTCTTGGCCTCGGCGAGCTGCTTACAGCCGACGAGCGAGAGGGCGCAAAGGGCTACACACGCGGTCGTCGACTTGAGAGTCTTCATGGTGGCGCCCTTCGTATCACGCGTGGCTGCTGGCCGCTAGACCGGTCGTTGCTCTACGGCCGTCGCGCGCAGCGCGCGCCAACGTTGTTGAACTGCACGATGGGGTCGTGCGAACTGCGGCTCGTGGTCAGGAGGTAGAAAGCTCCCGCGTCGAAGGTGCCGCCCCGTACGGCGCGTTGTGGCGTCGGGGTCTTGCTCGCGCAGTCTTGGCAGGTAGCTTGGGAATACGGATTGGAATAGTAGTCCTGCAGGAACTCGGACACGCTGCCGGCGAGGTCGGCGTGTCCCCACCTGGCGTTGCCAGCGCTCGCCGAGCCGACGCGCGGTATCCCGGCGACGCTTGCGCAGCTGTTGGGAGGAAAGCAGCCGTGAACGGCGAGGGTCGCGTTGTTGCCTGGAACCGTAGCCCCCCAGGGGTAGAGCCGCTGCTCGGCGCCACCAGCGGCAGCGAAGTTCCATTCGGCTTCCGTCGGCAAGCGCCCACCGTCCCAGACGCAGAAAGCGTTCGCCAAGTACCAGCTGAGGCAGGTCATCGGGCGATTTTCGTTGTTGCCCGCGGCGTCGGTCCAAGTGTGAAGGTTGCTGAAATCACACTTCAGACTAGCGGTGAGGGCGGCCTCGTTGCTCGGCAATTGGGCATTCCAAGCCGCGTTCCAGCCGGCGTCATCGACGTCATGGGGGTTCCTTCCGCCGCCGGGCGGCGTCATGTCTTGGGCATAGGCAGCGGCGAACTTGCGGAATCGACCGACCGTGATTTCGAAGGCGTCGAGTCGAAAGTCGCTTAGCGTCGCTGGGAACGCGGCGTCATTGCTGCGCAAGAAGCTACCGCCGGGAACCAGCGGCGAGCTGCAACAGCTGGCGTCCGCGGCTGGGCCGCACGTTTCAGCGAGACCCAGGCAGCTGGCAGGCGGGCCACACTCGGGCCCCTCGCAGCCGGCGGCGCCGCCGTCGGTGCCGGCGCCAGCCCCCGCAAAGGAATCGGCGCCACCCCCCGCGCCGCCCTGTGCGCTGGTGCCCCCTTCAGGACTCACGCCCCCCTGTGCAGGGACGCCGCCCTCCGAGCCCACCACCTCGCCTGCTCCCCCCATTCCGCCGCTGGAGTTCGGCTCCCCATCGGCCCCAGCCTCGCCCGCGCCACCAGCCTCCCCTCGGACCGTTCGCGCCTGGTCCTCGCTGCCACAGCCCGCGCTTCCAGCAACAGCTGACGCGCACGACACCACCCCGATCCACGCGATGCGACTAGCCAAGGCCCGACTGATCATGGCGAGCGCGTACCGAGCATCTCCCGGAGCGTCAACCGGCCCATGCGAAAAATGCCGCCGGCTCGCTCCGAATCGGGCTACAGGCTCAGCATCTTCTGCCGGTACTTTTCATCGGGGCGGCCGGCGATTCTCTCGACTTGGTCGCGGGTCATGAATACCGGTCCGCCGAGGGCGGCGGCACCCACCCAGATTTTAGCGATCTTCTCGGCCATCAACACGGCAGCAAGCACCGCATCGGGCGTGCGTCCGAGCCCGATGATGCCGTGGTTTTCAAGCAGAATGAGCTTCGGCTGCTGACCGTAGGTGTCCACGAACGCGAGGACTCCCTTGCGGATCGCCTGCGCCAGTTCGAGGCCGATATCGGTGTAGGGCACGAACACCGAGGCGACGCCGCACACGACGATCTCATCGGGAACGATGCGCTGCGCCGCGAATTCGCGCCCACGCGGCGAACACAGGATCTGATTGACCGCGGTCGCATGGACGTGGCCCACGTATTCGACGTCGGGCAATGACAGCAAGCTCGCGTGAAACAGCGTTTCGATCGACGGCTTTTTGGCGTTCGGATCGACCCGGCTGGCGAGCAGGGCGGCGTCTCCCTCCTCGTCGCTGACACGGGTCCCGTCCATCAGGGGCAAAAGCGCGCTCAGCTTGCACTCGACCACTTCATCCGGTTTCAAGCTGGCCAGGCGCGTGCCGCTGGCCTTGACCAGGAACGTGTCCGGACCGAGGCGTGTCGAGGTGTTGCCTTCACCCAGGATCGCCAGCCCGCGATCTTCGCGGCCCAGTTCGTGCGAAAGCTTGAGCAGCGCCTGCAGTCGGTCTTCGTTCATTCCAGGATCTCCTTCAATACCGGCACGCGATCGGTGATGGTCTGCTTGATCTCTGCCAGTCGTGCCGCGGAGCGGGCTTCGAAGCGCAGCGTGAGCAAGGGTTCGGTCACCGACGGGCGCGCCAACGCCCAACCATCCGGGAACGCGACCCGTACGCCGTCCAGCGTGCTGACGTCACACCCCGGCGCGTCCGCGAACGCGGCCTGCAGCGCTGCCAGCGCCGCCTTGGCTTTTTCCGGTGCGCACGGCCGCCGCAGATCCGGCGTGATGAAGAAGCGCGGTACGCTGTCGGACATCGCGGCCAGCCCGCGCCCGTCGTGGCGCATGATCTCGAGCATGAGCAGGGTCGCGTAGAGGCCGTCGTCGCGGCCGAGCTCGCCGAAAAAGAAATGGCCGCTGATCTCGCCGCCCAGCACGGCGCTCTGCCGCAGCAGCGTGCCGCGAATGAAGGCGTGCCCGGACTTTTCCATCACGGGTGTGCCGCCCGCCCTGCGAACTTCATCGGCAACCACACCCGAGCATTTGATGTCGTACACGACCGGCCCCGGAGCTTTCCCGAGGACATAGCGCGCGTACAGCACCAGGGCGATGTCGCTTTCCACCACGCGCCCGCGCGCATCGACGAACACGACGCGGTCACCGTCGCCGTCGTAGGCCACGCCCATGTCGGCCTGTTCGCGGACGACAAGGTCGGAAAGCGTCTTCAAGTTCGCGGCCACCGCGGGATCCGGGGACCGGTTGGGGAATGTTCCGTCGGGTTCGCAGTAGAGTTCGACCACGTTATGGCCGCAGTCACGCAGCATGTTGGGAGCAATCCGCGCGTAGCAGCCGTTACCGGGATCGACCACGACTTTCAAGCCGCCGCGCCCGGGAAACCTCTGTTTCAAGAAGGCGTCATAAGCCGGTCCGATGTCGGCCGTTTTGAGGCTGCCCGCGCCAGTGGCAAAGTTGTTACTGTCAACCCGTCGCCGGATCTCCTGAATGTCGGCCTCGGTGATCGCGCCGGGGCCGAGGCTGACCTTGAAGCCGTTGTCGCCCGGGGGGTTATGCGAACCGGTGACCATGACCCCGCCGTCCGCATGCAAATGGTCCTTTGCGAAGTAGAACGCGGGCGTCGGTACCACACCGATGTCGACGACGTTGCAGCCCGCCGCGGTCAGCCCTTCGATCAAGGCCAGCTTGAGCGGCTCGGTGCTGGGGCGGAGATCGCCCCCGACCACGGCGGTACGACCGGTCAACGCCGAACCGATGGCGCGTCCGATGGGCAGGGCGATCGCTGCCGGCAGGTCGGCGCCGTAGCGGCCACGGATGTCACAGGCCTTGAAAATGCTCATGCTGGTTCCTGAACATACCCGCGGCGGACAAGTTCGGCACGGAAACGTGCGTAGCGTTCGTCGTAATGTGCTTTCAGCTCGGGGCGGGGCTGTACGCGCTTTCCGATGCGGACCATCGCGCGCGCGGCCGCCACCAGACCGTCGTGCATGACCGACCCGGCGGCGACGATCGCGGCGCCCATTGCGCCGCCGCTGCTCTCGGGAACCAGTAAGGTCTTTTGCAGAACATCGGCGCGGATCTGCGTCCAAGCGTCGACCTTGGCGGTGCCGCCGGCGATGGACACGGCAGCCGCCGGCGGCGCGCCCAGCTCCACGAGGACGTCGTACGCGAGCCGCTCGACGTAGGCCACGCCTTCCAGGTACGCGGTGTAGAGCATCGCCCTGTCGGTCGTCTCCCCGATCGTGAAGCCCTCCGCGTCACCGTGATTGAAGGGAAAGCGTTCGCCCTTGCGGGTCAGGGGATAGACCAGAAGCCCGGTCGGGGTACGCAGCGGGGCCAAGCGGGCGAGCCCGGCCAGCTCCGCCTTTTCGAAGCGGCGTGCGATGCACTCGCCCCCGGTGTTGCTGGCTCCCCCCGGCAACCAGTAACCATCGGGATGTTTGTGGCAGTACACGCGTCCCTTCGGATCGCGCAGCAGGTCGCGCGAGACACCTTTGATAACCAGGGTCGTCCCGAGCGTGCTGCTCCAGTCGCCGAGACCGATCGCGCCGGTGGCCACCTGCGACGCGCAACCATCGGTCATGCCGGCCACGACCGGTGTGCCGCCACGCAGACCGGTCGCGGTGGCCGCGCTGGCCGTGACCTCACCTATCCGGGCTCCCGGGGCCACGACCTCGGGCAAGCGCTCGAGCGCGATACCGAGTTCGCGTTCGATGAACGACGGCCACTGGCCCTCAAGCAGATCGTAGCCGGCCTTGAGCGCGTTCGTGTGATCGGTGTAGCCCCAATCACCCGTCAAGCGTCCATTGATGAAATCCGTCGGCGACAGGAACCAGCGTGCACGGCGGAAGCGGTCCGCGTCGTTTCGCGCCAGCCACAGGAGCTTCGGCAAGCTGAACGATGCCGCAAACCGGTAGCCGAGCTTGCCGGCGAGCTCGACGCCGACCCGGTTGACTTCGGCCGCTTCGGCGTCGGAGCGTCGATCGTTGTACATCAGCGCCGGGCCTTGTCGTTCCCCTGCGGCGTCCACGTCGCACAGTGTTCCCGACGTGGACGTGACCGACACCGCCGCGACGTCGGCCGGGCCACGTCCGCTTGCGGGCAGCTTGCCGATGGCCTCGCGGATCACCTCGGCGCTCGCACTCCACCATTGATTGGGATCCTGCTCCGCCCAGCCGGGAGGTAGCGATGTGGCTGCCGCGAGCGGGAAGGGTCGTTCGGCCTCGGCCACCCCGCGCCCTTGCCCATCACAGATCACGGCCCGCGCGCCTTGCGTGCCTACATCGATGCCCAAGACCAGCACGCCCGCATACTGACGGCGGGGGTCGATGGCCGCAACCACAGCGGCGAGCGACGCTACACGGGATCGTTGCTTCGGGATCTTTGGGACCGCGGGCCGAAACGCGGCAGAAGCTGGCGCAGGGTTGCCAGCGAGAGCGCCGGGATTACCACTCCGCAGGCAAACGGGGCCAGCAGGGCCGGTGTCCCCTCGAGACCGAGCAGACTCACGGCGGCGTAGGCCGAGGCGAGGCCGACGTTGCCGAGTGCGGTCACGAGCGCGAAACGCCCGAGGTTCATGCGCGTGGCACCTGCCAGGAGCGTCGAGGCTTCAGCCAGCACCGGCACACCGCGACAGACCAGTAGCACCCAACTGCCGTAGCGGCGCATGAGGCCGCGCGCACGTTCAAGCTCCGCGGCTCCCGCGACGTAGGCGGCAAGCGGTTCGCCCCCCCACAGGCCGAGCGCGTAGCCCAGCCAGGCGGACAGCGTCATGCCCGCAGCTACCGTGAGGCCGCCCTGCCACGGTCCCAAGAGCGCCATCGCTCCGGCCGCCACGAAGCTGGAAGGAACGGGCAACAGCACGTCGGCCGTGAGCAGGCACACGACAAGGCCTGCCAGCAGGACACGATGCGTGGAGGTAGCCAGCGTTCGCGCGCTCCAAGCGTTGACGCTGTCTTCCCAGAGCGTGAAGGGCACCAGGATGAACGCGAGCACCAGTAGGCTGAGCAGGCTCCAGCGGAGCCAGGGCTTCATGCCCGCCGAGCCTAGTGGCAAGCCGTAGCCTACAGACCAAAAAACGTCTTGATGCCGTGCAGGATGCGCACGTTCTCGCTACTGAGCCGCTGGCTCTGCGCCTGGGCGTCGAGCCCCTCACGCGCCGCGTCCAGCTCCACTCGGCGAGCGGCGAGGATCTCCGAGATGTGCTCGGCGATCTCTGGCCTGCGTCGCAGGATGCCTTGAAAGGCGTCCTTGTCGACGCGCAGGCACTCCACCTCCGTGAGGGCCACGACGGTGGCTTCGCGGGGTTGCCCGGTCATCAGCGCCATCTCGCCGAAGAAGCTGGGGGCCGTCAACACCGCCACTCGCTTGTCACCCTCGCCGGTGGTAATTCGTACTTCGGTACGCCCTTTGGTCAGCACGTAGAGCCAGTTGGCCGTGGCGCCCTGGCGGGTGATGATTTCGCTCCGCCCAAACGGCGTCCGGCGCGCGGAGCCGGCGATGGTGCGACGCTCGTCGTCGTCCAGGTGCCGGAATAGCTCGATGCGCTCGAGCGCAAGCAGCTTGTCTTCAATATCCCGGGCCGCTTTGCGCTCGGCATGTTCGCTGTCGTCGTTCGAGAGGAAGACGGCGGCTGCTGGGATGGCCAGCGGAATGTGCGCGCGTTTCAAGGCGGCGTAGATGCGTTCGCGCACCTCGGAGCTGCTGGGGTCGTCGCGCGCCAGGTCGCTGAGCCAGTAGCGGGCGGCGTAAAGCACGTAGCCATCGCGATTCTCGCGGGCAAGATCGTGACAAATGCAGTGGGGTACAGGGTTACTGGCTACGCCCGTCATCGGGGCGGCCGCGAGCGCCTCGTTCACGACGCGGATCACCTCGCTGGGCGAGAACCTGAAATCGACGCAGAAATACACCCACATGCGGTGCTCGACGCTATGGCCGTCGCGCCTACCCAGCACCTTGATGGTCTGCCCCATCAACTGGCCATTGGGCACGATCAGCGTGTCGAAGTCGCGCGTTTCAATCACGGTGTGGCGCCAGCGGATCTTTTTGACCTGCCCCTGCTGCCCCTTCTCAAGCTCCACCCAGTCGCCCTCCTGGATGGATTCGTCGACTTGTAGGGCCAGCCCGCTGACGACGTTCCCGAGCGTGGCCTGCAGCGACAAGCCGATCACCGCGGTCACCACCGCGGAGGTGGCGACGATGCTCGTGACGTTGACGCCAGCGCGGTGCATGAGCCAGCCGATGGCCACGAGGTAGGCGGCGCCGATCGTCAATTCTTGGAGAATGTCGGGATAGTCCCAGTGTGCGAGCGGCAGCAGCAGATCGAAGACGCCCAGCGCTGCCAAGTTGATGAACAGCAGGACACCGAGCAGATCCCGGGCGATGCCGAGCCCCTTGGCCAGCTCGCCCAAGTTGCCCTGAGCCGCTGCCAGGGCGGCGACCAGGGCGGCCGCGTACAGGCCGAACAGCACAACGCCCCGACGCAGGCGCCGGCGCTGCGTGCCCGGGACGAAACGTAGCGCCGTGGCCAGCACCACAATGAGTGCGGCGAAGATGCCCAGGAAAAAGAGCTGAATTGTCACGTTCACGCCACCCCAGCTACCCGCCGCCGTCGAGAGCGCGATGGATGCCCTCGGGCACGAGCCCTAGCTCTTCGGCAACGGCGAGGAGTCGCGCGTTGTGCGGCAACTCGGTCAGGTAGAGCTTGGCGTAGGGCGTGCCGGCGAGGCCCTGCAGACGGCGCAGCACCAGCGGCATGGCCTGTGCGATGGCGCTCCGCGCCAGGTCGGTATCGCCCAGATCGATGGCGGCGTCGTAGAAGGCCAGGAACACCGGGGCCTCGTTGAGCAGGCTGGGCGCTCCTTGCTCCAGCAGCTGGGCGGCCTCCCGCGCTAGATCGAGCGCGCCGTGGGCGTTGCCGCAGCGTCGCTCGCCTTCGGCCCACATGCCGAGCGCCACCGAGAGGACGTCACGGTTGGCGGTGGTGCGATAGGCGTGAGCCGACATACGCAAGAGGCCGAGCGCCCGGCGAGACTGCGCCTCGCCTTTGCTCCGGAGCAGCTCACAGCCGCGGTAGAACAGCATCCCGAGATTCGAGCGGTCAGGGGCTGCCCAAACGCCGGCCGCGGCCGCGTCGGCGTCCTCGCGTACGGCGGCGAGGTTCGCCTCCAGCTTGACGTCGTTGCCAAACGTGGCAGCCCAGCCGAGTAGGTTCATCTGCGCGTGGCGCACGGCGCCCTGGCTGCCGATGGCGTCGGCCAAGGCCAGACCTGTTTCGATAGCGGCGCGGGCCTCCTGACGCGCGCCGATCGTGGTCAGGGCGAACCCGAGGTTGGTCATCAGCATGGCCTCGCGTTCGCGGAGCCCACCTTCGCGGGCCGCGCCGGCCGCGTTTCGCCTGGCTTCGAGCGCGGCTCCGAGCGCGCCGGTCGTTTGGCGGACGATGGCTTGCGTCTGGTAGGCGTCCACGGCGGCCGAATTCAGCTGGCGACTTTGCGACAGCGCGAGCAGGCGCTTGGCCTCGCCTTCCGCTTCGCTGAACTTGCCCGCGAAGGCCAGGCGCATGGCCAGCGCCGCCGAGGAGCGCGCTTCTTCGTCGTACAGGCCCAGCTCCGCCGCCTGGTCACGGGCTTCGGCGAGTCGCTGGCTGATCGAGTCGCCGGTACCGCGAGCGTCATCGTAGCGCGCCCGTGCGCCGCGAGCCCGCACGCCGCTGCCCTCGTCGAATACGTTCTCTTCAAGCGCGCCAATCGCGGTCTGTCGTTCACTGGCGCGCGGATCGAGCCGACTCCAGGCCTCGTCCAGGTAGAGCGCCCGCTGAAACCCGGTCGGCTTGTCCTCGGCGAAAGCCAGGGCGCGCTCGGCCATGCTGAGGGCGTCGGTGAGCGCATTGGTGGCCAGGGCGCGCTGCGTGGCCCGGGCCCAGTATTCGGCCGCCCGAACGTGCTCGCCGCCGAGATCAAAATGGCCGGCCACGGTGGCGGAGTCCTCGCCCATTGAGGCCAGCCAGGCGCCGGCCAGGGCGTGCAGCTCCTTCCTTTCGCGCTCACCGAGTGAGGCGTAGGCGACGTCGCGCACCAGCGCGTGCTTGAACAGCCACTCGCGCGTGCTCGTGAAGCGCGAGACGTTCTGCTCAGTGAGCACCTCGGCGCCAACCACTCCCTTCATCACGCCCTCGGCGTTGTGCATGCCCAGCGTGTCGAGCGCCGCGTCCCAGCAGGTCAGGCCGAACACCGACAGGCGACCAACGGCGTCGCGGCATTCCTCTTCCAATGCGTCCAAGCTCACCTGGATGGCAGCTTGAATCGTCGGCGCGTCCCGCGTGTCCCTGCCGGAGGCCGTGAGCCGAGCCAATTCTTCCGCGAATAGCGGCAGACCAGCGGCCTGATCCGCGATGCGCTCCACGACCTCTTCCGGAACGGCGTCGCCGAGCACGGCGCGGGCGATCGCGCGGGCGGCGCGCTTGGACACCGGGCGCAGCTCGAGCCGCACGTGATCTCGCCCCGCAAAACGCGCGCCGTGTCCCGGCCAGAACTCGGGTCGAACCAGGGCCATCACAATCAAGGGCTTGCCGGTGGCGCGACCCAGCATGTGATCGATCCAGCCGATGCTCTCGGGATCGGCCCACTGCAGGTCCTCCATGAGGATGGCAACGGACTCATCCTGTGCGACCTGGAGCACGAGGTCGGTCATGGCCAACCAAAGAGCGTCGCGCGAACCGCGCGCATCCAGGCCCTCCGGCAGCGGCTCGTTCGCGAGCAAACGCGACAAAAGTACGCGATTCTTTGCCGTCAGCTCGTCGCGTGTTGCAGGTCCCAGGCGCGACACGATGGCGCGTTCGGCCTCCGCTCCGGTGGCGCCCTTCGGCAGGCCGATGATGGCTCTGAGCACATCCGCGGCGGCGCCGAGCGCGTAGCCCTGGCCGTAGGCTTCAGCGCGCTGCAGCACGATGTGCGGTGCTCCTGCTTGCGACGAGATGCGCGCCATGACCTCGCGGCGCAGGCGGCTCTTGCCGATGCCCGGCGGGCCCGTGATGGACACCAAGACCGGCGTGGAGTCCAGCCGCGAGCGCTCGAACGCCGCCATGACCTGCGCCAGCTCGGGATCCCTCCCCACGAAGGGTGCTCCGCCGGTGCGTTCTCCGCGCGTGCCCTGGATGGGCTCACCGACCACGGCCGAGCCGTCGTCGCGCGTGCGGAACTCGTAGCGACCACGCCCGAGCTCGCTGGTCGTGGCGTCCGCCAGTACGACATTGGGTTCGGCGTCCCGAGCCAGCGCCGACGCGCGGTCGACCACCTCGCCGACGGGCTGTACCTGCCCCGAGTCCGTGGCCCAGCCCAGCCGCGCCCGCCCGCTCGCGATGCCGACACGCGCGCCGGCTCGCGCTAGGCGTCGGCCCAGTTCGAGCGCCACGCTGGCCTCGTTGCCCACGGCGCGACGGGCGCCCAAATGGGCAACTATCGAGTCCTGACCGAGCGGCACCGCGTCGGCGCCGCGCTGTCTGAGCTGCTCAAGGGAACGCTCGCGAGCCGAACCCGTACCGAAGCGGATGGCAACGATGGAGGTAACCAGCCGTGAGCCGCTGCCACCGAGCCGGCCTCCTGGAGTGGAGTCGACGTGCTCCACCCAGCTCGAGCGCAGGCCGTCGCGCGAAGCCTCCTGGAGCAGCTCCACCACCTGTTTCATGCAGGCCGGGCGCGCCGCGGGGTCCGTTTCCAGCATGCGGGAGACCAGAGCGTCGAGCATGGGCGGGGTGTCGCGCCGTAGCTCCATGAGCCGAGGAGCGCTGGTGGTGACGAGCCTGGCCAGCGTGGCTATCACGGTCGGACCGACGTGCGGCGGCCGACCGGCAACCAATTCGAAGAGCGTGGCGCCGAGCGAGTAAATGTCGCTGCGCGCGTCGATGGGTCCGTCGCCTCGCGCCTGCTCGGGCGCCATGTAGGCGGGCGTGCCGACCACGTCACCGGAGCGAGTGATGCGAATGTCGCTCTTGGCGGCCACGCCGAAGTCGACGATCTTGAGGAGTACGCCCGGAAGCGAACCGCAGGACTCGCTCGAGCGGCACAGAAAGAGATTGCCCGGCTTGATGTCGCGGTGAATGACGCCGGACTGGTGGGCGGCGTCGAGCGCCTCGCCCACCTTGATGCAAAGATCCACCGCCTGCGGGATGCTCAGTGGCTCCCGGCGTTGCCGCTGTGCCAGGTCTTCTCCGTCGAGCCACTCCATGGCGACAAAGGGCAGCCCGCTGTCTTCGAGGACCCCGAAGGCGACCGTCTTGACGATGCCCGGGTGATCGAGCTTTTCGAGCAATTGCCCCTCGCGCATCAGCCGCTGCTCTTCGGCTGGCGCCACGCCGGCGTCTGCCGCGATCACCTTGAGGGCCACCGTCTGCTCGGTGTTGAGGTCGTAGGCCCGATAGACGATGCCCACGCCACCGCGCCCCACCTCGCGCTCGACCACGAACCGCTGCCCCAGACGGCTGTGCACAGAGGTGGGCGCTTCTTCCACGGAGCGCTCTAACGTAGTCGTCGCCGCGTCGCACGTCGAGCGCCGTTTTCCAGCGGGGGCGCAAAGGCCAGCGATGCTGGCGAGGCGAGGCTAGGCTAGGCGAGCAGTTCGGTGATGACCTTCGACTCGCGGGTGAGGGGAGTGAGGCGCTGCATCACGCCAAGATGGTCGTAGCCGAGCCGCATGTGGTCGAGCCCGAAGAGGTGAAGCATCGTGGCGTGAAGATCCGAAACGTGCAGCGGGTTCTCCTGCGGAAGCCAGCCGATGTCATCGCTGGTGCCGTAGGTGAGCCCCGGCTTCGTGCCGCCGCCCGCCATCATCACGGTGTACACGTCCGGGTGGTGATCGCGGCCGCTGCCTTGGCCCAGCGGAGTGCGGCCGAAATCGCTGACGATGAGCACGAGCGTCTCGTCCAAGAGCCCCCGCTGGTCCAAGTCCTCGATCAGCGCAGCGATGGGCTGGTCCACCACACGGCCGAACCACGGTACCTCGTTATCGGTGTTGTCGTGCGCGTCCCATTCGCCGAAGAACAGATTCACGAAGCGGACATCGGCCTCGACCAGGCGCCGGGCAAGCAGGCAATGCCGCGCGAATTTTTGGTGCGCATTTTGCGGTGTGCGGGCATTAGAGAGCGAGGGGTCGGCAGGGCGATTAATGCCGTAGCGCTCTTGCACCGCGGCGCTCTCCTGGGCGAGATCAACCACGCCGGGCGCCTCCATCTGCATTCGGTAGGCCAGCTCGAAATTGGAGATCCGGGTCTCAATGGCTGGGTCGAGTACATCGAGGTGGTGGAGCGTATTCAGCTGCCCCAAGGTGTCGAGCCCGTCGCGTTCGACGGGGCCAAAGCCAGTGGGGGGTAGCAGGTTGAGCACGGGGCTGCCGCTCGGCTGGAACGGGACCCCCTGATAGTTCGCCGGCAGGAAACCGCTTTGCCAGGCGTCCGTGCCCGCGGAGAGCTGCACCGCGGAATTCAGGACCACGTAGCCCGGCAGGTTCTTGTTCCCGCTGCCCAGGCCATAGCCGAGCCACGCACCGAGCGTGGGATGCCCACCCAAGCCGTGCCCCGTCTGCATGACCAGCTGGGCGGGGTGGTGGTTGAACTGCGTGGTGAAGATGCTGTCGATTTTGCACAGCTTGTCCGCGTGCTTCGCCAGATTCGGCAGCACGTCGGAGAACCACATGCCGCTTTGGCCGTGCTGACTGAATGTGCGGGGCGTGCCCTTGATCACCGCCGTGTTCTTGTCGATGAAGGCGAAGCGCTTGCCGGCCAGCAGGGTGTCGGGTGGGCGCTGTCCGTTCAGCTCATTGAGCTTGGGCTTGTATTGGTACAGATCGAGGTGGGAAGCG
>JANNWK010001102.1:0-7331 GCA_031408355.1 Myxococcales bacterium | reverse complement strand
TTGATGCGGGTGGACGTGGCTGCCGATGCCGGCACCGCGGGCCGTGCGCCCCACAATCTTCCAGAATGCCTGGCGGGTGAGCTTGCCTCCGCGCGGCGACGGAAAGACGAGCGGGGACGCTGCAGCGCGCTTGGCTTGGCTAGCTGCCTTGGGAGCGCTGGCTGCCCGCGCGGCAAGGTAGGCGGTGAGGTGTTGAAGCGCTACCTCGCCGAGCGGCACGAGGCGACGCTTCTTGCCTTTGCCCAGGGCGGACACGACACCTCGCGAGCTATCGACGTCGCCGAGCGTCAGGGACACCAACTCGCTGACGCGCAAACCCGCCGCGTAGGTCAAGCTGAGCATGGCGCGGTCACGCAGGCCACGCAGCGTTTCTTCGCTGGGTGCTTCAATGAGCGCTACCATTTCCGCTTCGTCCAGTGCTCGCGGCAACTTGCGTCCGAAGCTGGGCCGCGCTGCCAGTTCGGTCGGATCCGCCGAGAGCACGCCCTCGCGCATCAGGAACTTGCTGAGGCCGCGCGCCGCCGACAGATGCCGAGCGCTGCTGCGGGGGCCCAGACCCGCCTTGGAGATCTTGCGGATCCAGCCTGAGATGAGCCCAAGGTCGATAGCTTCGACGTCCGTGACGTTGACCGACTCAGCGTGAGCGAGCAGGCCGCCCAGGTCTCGGCCATAGGCCAGCACGGTGTTGGGCGACAGCCCACGCTCGACGCGCAAGTGCTGGAGGTAGAAGTCCAGAGCGGCGTCGATACGCATGCGAGCGCAAATTCTACGCGGATGTTGCGGCTGAAACCAAGAAAACTGGCCGATTCACGGGGCGCGGCTGCGTAGGGCGGCCGCCCTTCGCCAGGTTTCCAAGGTGGTTAGCGCTTGTCGGCTGGACAGGACGATGCGAGCGCGCTCACCCGCGGCCTCGGGGCTGATGCCCTCGGCCACCACGAGAGCGGCGGCGGCGTTCAGCGCGACGGCGTCGGCCGCCGGGTGGCGCTCGCCGCCCAGGATGGCCAGAAGAGCGCGCGCATTCTCGCTCGGCTCGCCACCGGCGATGGCGCCCGGCGGGCTCTCCGCGAAACCAAAGCTCTGCGGGGTGACGCTGAATTCCGTGAGCTTCCCGCCCAGCACCTCGGTGACGCGCGTTTCGGCGAACGGGCTGACCTCGTCCAGTCCGTCGACGCTGCGCACCACCCAAGCCCGCTGAACCCCGAGGCGCAGCAAGGACTCAGCCAGCAAGTGTCGCGATGTGTCATCCGGCGCGCCCAGCAATTGGTGTGTCACGCGGGCCGGGTTCGAGAGCGGGCCGAGCAAGTTGAACAACGTGCGGATGCCTAGCTCGCGTCGGGCCGGCATGGCGTGGCGCATGGCTGGGTGGTGGGCTTGGGCGAACAAGAACGTGATGCCCGCGTCGCGGAGCACGTTGGCCTGCTCTGCGGCCGGCACGTTGAGCGCAATGCCGAGCGCCTCCAGCACGTCCGCGCTGCCGGAGCGGCTCGTGGCCGCGCGATTGCCGTGTTTGGCGACGCGGACCCCGGCGGCCGCCACCACCAGGGCGGCACCCGTCGACAAATTCAAGCTGCCTGAGCCGTCGCCGCCCGTGCCGCAGGTGTCGAGCAGCACGGGAAAGTCGTGGGCTACCGGCACCATCACCTCGCGCATGGCTGCGGCCGCCGCCGCAAGGACCTGGGCCGTTTCGCCCCGTTGACGAAGCGCGACCAGCAGTCCGCCTATCTGCGCGGAGGTCCAAGCGCCGTCGAAGATGGCGGCGAACACGGCGCGCGTCGTGTCCGACGTCAAGCCGCCTTGGCTGTTCAGTTCGGCGAAGACGTCTTGAAACTTGGGTGGAGCGGCGGCGGGGGCGATGGTCATAGGGAAGAGAGCCAGTTTTGCACGACCTGGACGCCGTGCTGAGTGAGGATCGACTCTGGGTGAAACTGCACGCCTTCGACCGGCAGCTCGCGGTGGCGCAGCGCCATGATCTCCCCTGCCGCGCTCCAGGCGCTGATCTCCAGCGAGGCGGGTAGGCTGTCTGGTTGCACTACCAGCGAGTGGTAACGAATCGCCTCGAACGGGGAGGGGACATCACGGAACAGGCCGCGGCCGTCGTGGACGACAGAAGATGGCTTGCCGTGAATCGGCGTGGCCGCCCGGGCTACGTTCGCGCCGAAAGCCTGGGCAATGGCCTGATGTCCGAGGCACACGCCAAAAATGGGCACGACGCCTGCCAGCCTGCGCACGAGCTCGACCGAAATACCGGCTTTCTCAGGCGAGCCCGGCCCGGGTGAAATCAGAATGCCGTGGGGTCTGGCCTGCCGAATGTCATCGACGGTCGCCTGGTCGTTCAGACGCACGTCGCAGCGAGCTCCCGCCGCCTCCAGATATTGCACGAGGCTGTATGTGAACGAGTCGTAGTTATCGAGCACTACGACCCGGACGGAGCCGGCCGTCGGGTCCATTGCCGAGCGAGGCTGGCACTCGCAAGGATCGAGGTCAAAGCCCTGTCGGCCAAGCCGGTGGCCGCCCACTCACCCCTCACACTGGAAGCGGAATTTCAATCTTGCTCGTCGGGAACGCTGCCTGTAGTGTCCCGGCCCGTCGCCCATAGGGGCCAGGTCCCTACTCCAGGAGCCCGCCCCACCGCCGGCGAGATGCAGCATGTCCGAGGACAAAAAGCCCAAGATCGATCTCAAGGCCCGGCTCGGTAAGAAAACGGTCGCCGCCCCGGCGGGTGGAGGCGGGTCCATCCCCCCCCCAGCGGGCATACCCAGGCCAAGTGGCTTTGGTGGGGGTATCCCGGCGCCTCCCTTCCAGTCTTCGACAGGGCGCGCGACGCCCGTGGTGGATGGTTCCAACCCCTACGGGGCGATGGAGCCCGCTGCGGCGCCTGTTCGTGCGGAGCCGACGGCCATCCGCATCGAGATGAGCGAAGAGGTCCTTCAGGCCCAGAGGCGCGGCAAGGGCAAGGTCATCGCGCTAGCGCTAATAACCGCAGGGCTAGGCGCGTTCGTCGGCTATGCGCTGGGCGGTGGCGCCGAACGCGGCAAGGGCCAGGAGGCAGCGCTTCAGGGCGCCAAGGACCTCGTGGGCGAGGTCGAGGCGGCCAACAAGAAGGTGGAAGAGCTGGCCGATACGCTCAAGTCGGCGCGCGAGAAGCTCGGCAAGGCGAAGTTCCCTGACGAGGAAGTGACCAAACTCGGCGCCATCAATATCCCGTTCGCTGGTTCGAACCTGGCCGGCAAGGGGATTGGTCGTTTCAAGTCGGACGTGCTGGCCATGCTGGTGGACTTCGCGTCGGCCGCTTCCGAAGCGAACGACCAGAAGGAGACGATTCAGAGCGTTCTCAACGGCAATAAGAAGGGGGTCCAGGACTTCCTTGAGGCGCAGGCCAAGCCGGTCGTGCGCTGGTCGGTGATCGTGGGTGGCTCGCCGATGGGGCCCGTCGCCTCGATGCAGCCGATCCCGACACCGTTCCTGCTGACGAGCGATGAGAAGAAGGACGGCAAGGCCTACGCCTGGCCTGAGTCCTTTGAAGTCATGGCGGGCGGCAAGAAGGAAACGATCAAGCGCTACATGACCGGTAACCCCGCCGGCGATGCAGCGCTCTACATTCCGGTCGATCCTTCGACTCAGGCGGCTGTTTGTCCCTCGGACGTGCTGGTGAAGATCCGGCGCGAGCTGACCAACATGGAAGAGGTCTTGCGTGGCGATCCGACGCCCGGCCAAGAGAAAACGGGCCTGCTTGAGACCGGCAAGAACTTGCTCGACAAGCTCAAGAACATCGGTCGGAACGCGCCGTAGCTGACTCGCTGGGCGTAGTGGTTATCGAACGCAGCACGGGTCGCCGGCGGGCGGCCCGTTGCGCGGGGTGTTCAGCTGGCGATGGGGACGCGGGATGAGCTGCGCGGTAGGAGCGACTCCGCCGGTAGCACTTGGCGCGTGATCTCCACCTTCAGGATACGGCGCGCGTCGGCTTCCTTGACCACGAAATCCAGGTCAAAGGCGCGCAGTCGCTCGCCCACCTCGGGCACGGTGCCCAGCTCGGCGACGACGAAGCCGGCTAGCGTGTGGTAGTCGCCGTCCGTGGGCAGGTCAGCGCCCAGGTAGCGGCTGAGATCGCCCATCGAGACGCTCGCGTCCACCAGGAGCTTGCCCTCGCCGAGGTCCACGATCGGCGGCTCTTCGACGTCGTGCTCGTCGCGGATGTCGCCCACGATTTGTTCAAGCAGATTCTCCAGCGTCAAGATCCCGCTCGTTCCGCCGAACTCATCGAGCACCACGGCCAAGTGGTGTTTGCCGGCGCGCATCTCGCGAAGCACCGTGTCGACGGGCTGGCTCTCTGGCACGAAGGCCACTGGCTGCCGCACGAGGGCCGCCATGCCAACAGCCTCCAGCGTTCCGTTGGCTAGATGCGGCAACAAGTCTTTGGCGTGCAGCACGCCCACGACATTGTCGACGTTGCCCCGGTACACCGGGTAGCGTGAGTGTTGGCTGTCGGCGATCAGCCGGAGCACCTGCGGGATAGGTAGCTCGATCTCGATACCCTGCACTTGCGTCCGCGGCACCATCAATTGACCCGCCGTGATGCCGCTAAAGTCCAAGACGTTGCGGATCATTTCGGACTGCTCGTGTCCGAGGGAGCCGTTGAGCTCACCGGCGTTGACGATCATTTCGACTTCCGTTTCGGTGACGCCCGGTGCGGGAGTGGCGGGGGCTTCGGCGGACCGCGCCAGGCGTCGTCCAATCCACACGAACGGCGCGGCGATGGGCGAGAACAGCAGCTCAATCGGCGAGAGCCAGCGCAGCAGCAGCGGAGCTGTGCGTTCGGGATTGCGCGTCGCCAGCACGCGGCCGACCTCCGTCGGAATTCCATAGACGATGAGCGAGCCCAAGGCCGCCACCGCGGGCATCCAGCCGTGCAGAGGGGGAAGGTTCTCCCCGATCAGGAGGGCCGTGAGCGAGATGCCCAAAGCGCGGATCACCAGCCAACGCACCTCCATCGCCTCGCCATGCTCGGCGTAGCGCTCGAGCACCCGCCTCGCTCCTCCGCTGAGCGAGTCGCGCAGGGCGGCGCGACGACCGTCCGACAGCGCTCCGATCGACCAGCTCGCGGCAGCGAAGGCAGCGGCTATCAGCGCCGGAACGAAGGCGACAACTATTCCAAGGACATGTGCTGGTGGGGCCGAGTCCAAATCCAATGCCCGGACTGGTGCCGAGCCTCCTGTAGAACTCAGTATCTAGCGGATGCGGATGCGGGCACGCAACCCGCGCACGGGCCGACCGATGGGCAGGGTATGGTGTCGCCACTCCCGGGGATTAGCCCGGCCACTAGGCCTATTAGGCCCGACGGTCGCCCGTTTCAAGCACGGTTAACTTGCGGTAAAGACAGCACATTTAAGGCGGCCCTGGCCGGAGCGCCGACGGCCAATATGGGGGAGAATGTTGCCCGGCCATGGCTCTCTTGTCTGGGCGATCAGGACCCCCCACCCGGCGCCGGCAGGACTGCCAATTCGGAGGAACTTCCGTCCGTTGTCCCCGAGGAGGCCGCGGCTGCGCTGGGGAGCCCGGGTAGCACCGCCGAGCCGGCGGGGTGGCTAGCGGCCTTCGGTCAGGCGTGGGCGGTGCCCGATCCGCACAACTTGCCTCGGGCGCCGGGCGAGGTGGCGGCCCGCGCCGGCGGAGCGGAGGTTCAGTTGCTTCTGGAACGTTGGGTCCGGCGGGTGGCACTCGGCGGAGACCATCGCCGTGGTGTGGCCCGATTGGACATCGGCGAGGGGCCGCTGTCCGGCGCCCAACTCGTGATCATTGCCGAGCCGGGCAGCGTGTCGGTTGAGCTGACACTTCCGGCGTCCGGGAGTCCCAGCGGTTTGGACGAGCGTCTACGTGAGCGCTTGACCCGACGGGGCTACGCCGCTGAGGTCACGGTGCGCTAGGCCGACGGCTGCGGCAGCTCTGAGTTGAACCCACGCAGCACCTGGAGATCCCCGGTAGCGGTGCCGATGGCCACGAGCTCGCCGTCTGGGGTGAGCCAGGCCGCCGGCCCCACCCCCTCCACGAAGGCGTCAAAATCTTCCGGCGCGAGCCGCTTGCCTTGGCGAGCGCGGAGCACGGCGTCTTGCTTGAGCCGGAGCTGCGGAAGCACCGCGCTGGCAGCCTCCACCAGGCTCACGAGGGCTGGCGGTTCGCTGGCGGGCCAGGGGATGGCCCGCTCGATCGTGAAGGGGCCGCTGGCCAGGCGGCGAAGGCCCGACAGATGAGAGGGCACGCCGAGCGCGTCGCCGAGGTCGCGAGCGAACGCACGGATGTAGTAGCCCTTGGACACGAGGAGCTCGCAGTGGAGGCGAGGTGGCTCGATCTCCAAGAGCGTTAGGTCGAGCACCTTCACCTCGCGCTCTGCCAGCTCTGGCGTGAGCCCCTTACGGGCCAAGGCGTAGGCACGTTGCCCATCGATCTTGATGGCGCTCACCGCGGGCGGGATCTGGAGGCTTCGCGCGCGTTCGGCGTCGAGCGCTTTCTCCACGCGGACGCGCGCCAGGGCGTCGGGTAAAAGGGGCGCCTCCAGCGTGGTGCGACCGTCGGCGTCCAGCGAATCGGTGGCCTTGCCAAAGCTCAACTCCGCCCGGTAACGTTTCGAGTCGGCGGTCAGGTAACCGGAGAGCTTGCAGGCCTGGCCAATCAGTAGCAGCAGCACTCCAGTCGCCATAGGATCGAGCGTACCGGCGTGCCCGATATCCTTACGCCCGAACAGCCGGCGAGCCTGGGCCACGACAGCGTGACTCGAGAGCCCCGACGGCTTGTCCACGATGGCCACGCCGGACCCTGAGTCGATGGTCATGCGTGCCTTACGAGCTTGCGACGAACCGGCGGGAGGCGCGTCAGAACCAGACGCTGCGACGCTGGCGGAGCCCGGTGTCGAGCATGCTCTGAATCGCCGTGCGAACCTGATCCGAAAGGCGCCCAACCAGAACATGGTCGTCCGCAGCTTCGGGCCCGTAGTTGTCGAATGGGATGGGCTCCCCAAACTTGATGCGCCACTTGGTCGGGGCCGGCAGGAGACCCAGGGCACCCAGGGCGGGGAAGGTCGGCGTTACCGGCAGATACGGAACGCGCAGCAGATCCGCCAGGGCATCGAAGCGGTAGAGTAGCGGGCTGGCTTCCTCTCCGCCGATGATGGCGCAGGGAATCAGCGGAGCCCGCGTGCGCAGGCAGAGGCGGATATATCCGCCGCGTCCGAAGCGCTGCAGCCGGTAGCGGTCGCGGTAGAGCTTCCTGATCCCCTGCACGCCCTCCGGGAAAACGCCGATCAGATTGTCCCGGGTCAGCAGGCGTTCGGCGTTCTCCTG
>JANNWK010001101.1:0-5265 GCA_031408355.1 Myxococcales bacterium | reverse complement strand
CGAGCCCAGCAAGCAGCTCGGACCTCATGATCTGGTGGAAGGGCTGGTCGTTGAGTCGCTCGTGGACATGCGCGCCAACAAGCTCACCTGCCTGCTTTCTCGCAGCGAGCCCAGAGATCTCGTCGACCTATGCTTTCTGGAGCGCGCTGGCCACCGTCCTGAGGCTGACCTGGGTCACGCGCTGGAGAAAGATGGCGGCATCGATCCAGGGATCCTGGCGCACCTTCTGGCGACGTTTCCCGTTGAGCCGATCCCGGTCATGCTGGCTCCGCTGACCAGCACCGAGCTCGCTAGTTATCGAGATGACCTGTCAGAGCGCTTTCGCAAGCTGGCTCTTTCGCCGGGAGAGTAGTCGCCCCGACCCAATTGGGCCGACGACCAGCATGGACGGTCACGCCTACGGCTTCAATATACGCCGGATCCGGTCACAGGAGCCTCGCGGCGAGGAATTCGGCCGCGGCGTCACTTGGCGGCCCCGCACTTGACGCGCGCGGCTAGCGCGGCAGCAACGCTGCGACGCACGTGAGGCGGGGCGCCCTTGCCGGTCAAGGAGGCGAGTGCTTCCTTGAGATCAGGTCGCGCCAGTTGACCCAGCGCCTGCACGGCCGCCGTGCCGATGAGCTGCGCTTCGGGGCTCGCCATGGGATCCGCCAGCTTCTTCGCGAACGCGGCCAGCACGTCCGCGGACTCCGCGTCACACAGGGCGCCGAGCGTGCGCGCCGCCTCTGCGCGCACCTCGGGCCACTCGTCTGCATCCGCGAGGCGCTCGCGAACCCGACCCGCAACGCCCGGGGCGCGGTGCTGGCCCAAGGCTCGCAGACTCCGGGTGCGCACCAGCTGCGACTCGTCGCTCAGGGCGGCGACCAGCGGCCGGTCGAGCGCCTCGGAGGCCGGGTGGAGCGCCAACGCGTCCGCAGCGGCCGCGCGAACCAGAGGCCAACGATCCTGCTCGAGCCGCTCCAGGAGCTTGGGCGCGGCGAAGCCTGCCTTGGGGCTGGCCAGGGCGCGCGCGGAGGCCTCACGAACCCGCACCTCACCATCGCCCAGCGCCCGCAGCAGCTCTGCCTGGAAGAGCGCAGGCTCACGCACCAGCCCCAGCGCCGAGGCGCGCACATGGGGATCCGGCTCAAGGTTGAGCGAGCGCCGGAAAAACGCGTTCGCTTCCGGACTGACGCGACTCAGCGCCTGGCTCGGGCCCAGCAGCAGGTAGCGCGAACGAAAGCTGAGGGCGCTCCGTTGCAGGCGAGCCAAGGCCGCTCCGGCCTCGGGCTGAAAGCGCGGCGAAAGCTCGCCCAGCGCCCGCAAGAGATCCACCAGCGCCACCTCAGAAGTATTCGGATCGGCCAACGCGACTCGCACGGCGCTTTCGGCCTGCGGCGTGCGGGCGGACTGGGCCAAGGCGCTGCGGAGTAGTCGACGCCGGGTGGGCGTCTTCTCTTGCATCAGCGGCAGGAACGCGCCAACGGCCCGAGCGGGATCGGTGAGCGACAGCTCCGAGACCAGCAACGGTAATCGCTGCTGGTCGGCGGCGCTGAGAGCCTTAGCCAAGGCTTGGCCGCCTGCCGGGCCGCAGCGACGCAACCGGCTCTGTGCGTGGCGCGCCTGCGCCTCCGATTTGTGGGTGAGCGCTGCGACGTAAACCGGAGCGCTCACGGCGCAGTCCGCGCGATCGATGACCTGTAGCGCGACCCGGCGTCCGCCCTCGTCGAGCCCTGCGAAGGCCTTGGCGACAGCCTGGTGCGCCACAGGGCCACCCGCAGAAAGCAGGGTCTTGGCCGCCTCGGCGCGCTGGCCACCGCCTGCCAGCGCGGCCACGAGCGCCGGCAACTCGCCCGCCGAAAACTCGCTCACCACCGAAAGCTCAGCCAGCGTGACGCGCGCGCTCGACCCCTGCTCAAAGGCCGTGTCGAGCACGACGGCCAAACAGTCCCCGCGCAGCCCGGGCGAGAGCGGCACGAAGTAGCGCGCGCCCGGATGCTTCCAGCCATCCTCCGGCAACGTCACCTCGACAACCTCACGCGGACCCGCAATGAAGAAGCGTTCGGGGCTGGCAGCCTGCTCGACGACCCCAAGCCTGGGTCGCACGACCAGCTCGAGGCCGGCTAGCGTGAGCTCGGGCGGAGCGCGCATGACCACAAACTCGCCCCGGCCTGTGCCGCCCAAGTTCTCAGACCAGGTCGTTTCTGGATCGTCATCGGTCAAGGCCTGCGGGGCGCCCACGGCGCTCGAAGCCGCCAACGCGCCCAATACTCCGGGCGTTGCCCGACTCGGTTCGTCATCGGCCAGGCGCAGCGCCTTCACGCTGCGAGCGCCATTGCGCTCCGCGACCGAGAGTCGCTGCACCTTGGCCGCGTGCAGCTTGAGATCTTTGGGATTGAGCAGCTTCGGCGCGAGAATCGTCGGGCGACCGCACAGCGATATAGACTCGTGTTGCTCCCCCACCAGGATGCGCTTGACGCCATCCTGCTCGGCCTCCGAAACTTGCACCATCGGCCCCGTGCGCAGGCCGTCCTCTCCCGTGATCGCGCCCACCAGCCCCGAGAACACTAGCAGCGGCGCGCCGGCGCCGAGCGGCGCTGCCACCACAGCGCGAAACGAACGCGCGTCATCGTCGACGGACACCACGACGGCGCGCCGGCCCTCGCCTATCGACACGAGCTCGGTGCGGGCGGGTTTACCACGGAGCTCTGGCGGCACACCGAGCGAGACCGGAGCCGCCGAGCACGGCGCGGCAGGGCACGCGGCAGCCACTAGCTCGCCGCCCTTGCCCGCAAAGACACTCAGCGCGGGCTGGCCCGTACCGGGCGGCGCGTGCACAGGCAGGCCCCCTTGCGCCCGAGCGAGCGCCGGCACGGCGAAGACGAGCACGAAACCCAGAACCAGCGCGCGAGCAGAGAGAGGGGGCACGGCGCGCAGCATGTGGCCGGTTGGGCAAACCGGCAACAGCTTGGCTTCCGACGGTAGGCCCGGGTACCGCCCCTGGTCTCTGGACGCCAAATTCAAGGCGCTCAACTTGGCACGAGCTCGACAACAACCAAGCCGGGGCAGGACCGTTCAACGACTCAGCAGCACGGAAAGCGATTCGGCAGTGAGGATCCGCTCGCTCCAAAGCAGAAGCTGGTCTTCGTCCGCCTAGCCAGTCCCTGGGTCGCTACGCCTCTGGCCTTCCCGGGTCGGGGCTGCACGGGGTCGGGGCTGCACGAATTCCACAATACATCCCGGGTCGGGTCTGCAGGTCTGCACGGTCGATTCTTGTAACCTGGCGCCACTTCTGGCCCACTGACCGAGCATGCTTCAGCGGCGTCCCAGCGCGCCCGCCCTCCAGGTCGTAAGACTGCCGGAAGAGGCGGACTTCGTGGCTCGCTGCGTTGCGGGGGACCCGAGGGCGCAGCGCGAGCTCTTCGAACGCGAGCGCGTGCGTCTTCACGGTCTACTCTTTCGAGTCGTCGGCTCGAACATCCACATTGAGGACCTGCTCCAGGACGCCTTCTTGGAGATCTTCCGCTCATTGCCGAGCTTTCGCGGCCAATCCTCGCTGCGCACGTGGATGGATCGCTGCGCCGTCCGCGTGGCCTACGCACATTTCGGCCGAAAGGGGCGCAGCCCGACTTTAGAGAGCTTGCAAGATCCGGCCGCCAAGGACCCAAGCGCGGAGGAGCGCACGTCGCTCCGCGAGGCCGCGCGCCGGCTATACAGCGCGCTCGATCGCATCGAAGCCAAGCAGCGCTTGGCCTTCACGCTCTTTGCGATCGAGGATCGCTCTCTCAGCGAGGTGGCCGAGCTCATGGAAGCCACGATCGTGACGACAAAGGTGCGGGTTTGGAGGGCGCGGCGGGCGCTTGAAGCGCGCGCGCAAAAGGATCCACTGCTCCGCGAGTTTCTCGCTGACGGCCTTGATACCAAGAAGGAGGCGAGGCCATGCGCGGGCAATTGAAGATCCCGGTCGAGCCGTTGACCGAGCAACGTTGGGCCAAGCTGGAGCGCTCGCTGTTCGCGAGTCTCGAGCGAGCGAGGCCCGCTTCAGCGCCGGCAGAGTTCCGCCCGCGCACCAGGAAATTCGGCGCGCTGCTGGGTTTGGCGGCGGCGGCAGCGTTGGCCGGACTCGTGCTCGCGCGCGAACCCCTCTGGCCGGCTCGCGAAACGGCTACGGCTCCCTCACGGATCACGACCGGGACCAGCTCTTCGCACCTCGCGTTGCCCGGCCTTGCCCTCGACGTCGACCCCGAATCGACGGTCGTCATCGGTTCCGAAACCGACCAGGGCCGGTTGATTGTCGTCGATCGAGGGCGCATCGCGTGTGACGTGGCGGAACGCGGGCGCGGGGCGCCGCTCGTCGTGCAGGCGGGCGAGGCGCACGTCCGCGTTGTGGGTACGCGGTTCACGGTCGAACGCTTGGGTGAAAGCGCGCGGGTGACCGTGCAGCAAGGCGTCGTGGAAGTCAGCGTCCGTGGAACCTCCGTGAGGGTCAAGGCCGGACAGGTCTGGCCCGCCAATGGCGTTGCGCTCGTGCCGGCGCCCGCCGCGAGCCAGGTGCCCGACCCGCCCAGCGCGGCGGACGTGGCGAGCACTGCGCCTGTCCGGGTGAGACCCACGGGGCCGGCACGTAACCTGCCACCGCCGCCGGTCGCACCAACGGAGCTTCTGCAGGAGCCGACGAGTCTTTCGTCCCAGCAGCTGTTCGAGCAGGCCAGTCGGCTTGAACCCAGCGAGCCGGCGCGCGCCATCTCGCTCTACCGGGAGCTAGAAAGCGGCGCCGATTCCTGGGCCCAGAACGCGCTGTACGCCCACGGGCGCTTGGAGGCCTCGCGCGGCCGGAAAGCAGAAGCGCGCCGGTTGCTCTCGCAGTACCTGGCGCGATTTCCACGGGGTTCGAACGCAGACGACGCGCGCTCGGTGCTGAACCGGCTAAAGTAGCCGTTCGCGCGACCGTGCTCAGGCCTCACCTCTCCCTCTTTGGGTTGCTCGTCGCGCTCGCGGCGACCGCCCACGCAGCGGACCACCGCGTTGCGGTCGTTCACGCGGACCGCGAGCTGCTGCGGGCCATCTCGGTCAGCCTGTCGCCGTGGAACGTCGAAACGATCGCTAGTGACGCCCCCACTCCCGCGTCGGCCCAGCCCGAGGCTGTCCTGCATGCCTTGGAGCTGGCTGCCAAGCTCGGTGTCGACGCCGTCATCTGGGTGTCGGCCTCGCCCCGCGGTTCCCTGCTATGGGTCTACGACGCGCGCACCGAGGAGATCACGACGCGCGCGCTGGCGGAGGCCAGCC
>JANNWK010001100.1:0-11566 GCA_031408355.1 Myxococcales bacterium | reverse complement strand
CACTTCCAGCGCTGGCTGGTAGTCAGGCGGCGTAAGTTGTGCCGGAGCGTCGAGACCCAGCCGCGCTGGCGTGAGCCATCCGTCGGTCAGATCACGGACGCGTAGCACCCCGGTTCTGTCCGCTTGGTAAACGGCGGCCGAGGTGAGGATGAGCATCACGCTCAGGAAAGCCGGCACGCGCGAATGCACCCCTGGAATGCGGACCTTGCCGTGGTCGGGCGCGGGAGACGGCTCGCGCGTGGGCAGCGCGTCAGGCACGCTGGCTCGGTCACTTTGCAGCAGGCTTTCTCGCCTTTTCACCAAGTAGGCGCTGAGCGCGTTGGCCAGCTCAGTCATCGTGGCGTAACGCGCTTCGGGCGCCTTTTCGAGGCAACGCCCGACAATCGCCTCAAGCTCGGCGTCCAGACTGGGTCGCGCCTCACGCAGTGGCTTGGGGGCTGCGCTCAGCACGTGGCTCAGCACCTCGACAAGGTTCGCGCCGTCGAAGGGCAAGCTGGCGGTCAGCAGCCAGTAGAGCACGACTCCCAGTGACCAGAGATCCGTGCGCGAGTCGACGAGCTGCGGCGTCACGATCTGCTCGGGCGACATGTAACAAGGCGAGCCCATACTGTCTTGAGGGCCCGTTACGGCGAGCGCCTTCGGGACACCCAGTTGCTTGGCCAGCCCGAAATCCAGAACCTTCACGATGTCGTCCGTCGGACCCCCCGACCAGAGGAACAGATTTTCCGGCTTGATGTCGCGATGGACGATGCCAAGCGCGTGGGCTTCGGCGAGAGGCTCACACACTTGGAGCACATAGCTTACGGCGGTTTCAACGCTGAGCGGTCCATCGCGCTCGACCAACGCGTCCAGGTCGATGCCCTCCAGGTGCTCCATCACCAGGTACGGTCGACCCGAGGCTAGCTGCCCCACGTCCATCACCCGCACCACGTGCTCGCTACGCAGCGCCGCCAGCGCACGGGCTTCGTTGAGGAAGCGCTGAACGACCGCCGGTTTGTCCGCCAGCGCCAAACGCAGAAACTTGATGGCCACGGGTTGGTCGAGCTGCGCGTGTCGACCAAGGCACACAATGCCCATCCCGCCTTCAGCGAACTTTTGCTCCACCAGGTACCTGCCCCCCAGCAGCTCGCCTGCTGGGAAGGGAAGCTCCGACTCGGGCGCCTCATTGGGGTCGCAACGCGCTGGGATGTCTGACGTCAGCAAGGGAGTGTGCTCGCCCTTGCGAGAGGCGTGCCGCGTTGTCGCGCGGCTGTTCCTCGCTGCACTTCCCCTCAGCTAGCTGGGCGAGGCATTTTGCCCCGGGCGCGGAAGCCCCGACTGGGGCGAGCTGCCACAAAGGGGCGCCATTCATGGGTTGGACGCGTGTGGTACGGTCTGCTTCTCAAAACTCAATCGGCGCCTTCGCGCCCGCGAGGGAAGGCCGAATGAAAGCGTCGAAGACCCGAATTCCCGAAGTCCTGGAGCTTTACGAAGCCGAGATTCTTGCCGAATGGATCAAGGAGCAATTGGCGGCCACCACGCAGCGCCCCGACTTGATGAAGGAGTCTGAGCTCAATGCCCAGTCCACCCGGTTTCTCAAGCTCTTCCGTGACGCGATTGCTGGCGACAACTTCGTGGACATCCAGCGGTCCAACTGGGCGCCCGTGCGGGACTTCGTGGGGGAGGTCAGCCGCTCTCGGGTCATTCAGGGCTTCACCCCCAGTGAGACAGCCACCTTCGTTTTCTCACTCAAGCAGCCGCTCTTCGTGCGTCTCCGCAAGATCCACGAGGGACAACCAGACTACCTGTTTGAAGATCTGTGGAACGCGACGGTGCTGCTCGACAAGCTGGGGCTCTACACCACGGAGGTCTTTCAGAAGTCGCGCGAAGAGGTGATCGGCCGCCAGCAGAACGAGATGTTCGAGCTCTCGAGCCCCGTGGTGGAGCTGTGGCGGGGCATCCTCGGACTCCCCATCATCGGCAATTTCGATTCCAAGCGCACACAACTGGTGATGGAGACCTTGCTCAAACGCCTGGCGGAAACGCAATCCGAGGTGGCCATCATCGACATCACCGGCGTGCCCACCGTCGACACGCTCACGGCCCAGCACCTCCTGAAAACGGTCAGCGCCGCCCGGCTGATGGGCGCTGAGTGCATTATCTCTGGGATTCGCCCGCAGATCGCCCAGACCATCGTTCACCTGGGCGTCAGCTTGGGCGACGTTCCGACGAAGGCGACCATGGCCGGAGCGCTCGGGCTCGCCTTCAAGCGGCAGGGGCTGGCCGTCGTGCCGGCCGCTCGACGACCCAGCGAGGAAAGCGCCTAAGGAGGATTTTCGTGCAGCGCATTCCAATCCTCACGATGGGCGAGTTCCTGCTGGTCACAGTTCAGGTAGATATGCACGACCGGTTGGCGACGGTGCTCAAAGACGATCTGGCCAGTCGCATCGCGGAGACAGGCGCACGCGGCGTTCTCATCGACATCTCCGCGGTAGACGTGGTGGATTCCTTCATCGCGCAGATGTTCGGGGCCATCTCGCAAATGGCGCGCGTGATGGACGCCGAGACGGCGCTGGTCGGAATGCAGCCTGCCGTAGCTATCACCCTGGTCGAGATGGGCGTGACTATGACCGGTGTCCGCACGGCCTTGAATGTGGAACGGGGCATGGCGCTGGTGCGAGCGCAGATGCACAAGGAGCGGGCGGATGGCGACCCCGCTGACCAGTGAGCGGCTCACTCTACACGAGGAGTCGCATTTGGTGCTCGCTCGACTTTTGGTGAGAGAGCGAGCGCTGTGGCTGGGCTTCAGCGCCCTCGAGCTGACGCGACTAGTGACGGCGACCAGCGAGCTGGGTCGCAATACCCTAACGCACGGCTGCGGTGGCTCGATGGTCCTGGAGGTCATGGCCGACGGCGAACGCCGAGGCCTACGGCTCACGTTCGACGATCAGGGCCCCGGCATCCCGGATCTTGCACAAGCCATGACCGACGGCTTCAGCACCAACCGCGGCCTAGGGCTCGGCTTGGGAGGCGCGCGGCGATTGGTCGATGAATTCGCGATTGTTTCCCACGAAGGCGAAGGCACCCAGGTCGCGGTGACCCAATGGCACTAGCCACGCCCGCGGCTCACCTGTCGCTCTCGGTTCGTGTCGAGGAGTCGAGCGGGGTGTGGGGCGCGCGGCGTGTCGCGGTCGCTCTCGCGGAGCGCCTTCAATACAGTCCTTCAGACGTCGGTCGAGTGGCGCTCATCGTGACCGAAGCGGCGACGAACATCGTGCAGTACGCGAAGCACGGGGAAATCCTGCTGCGCGAACTCGGGCCTGAGGCGCCCGGCAGCCTCGAGGTGCTGGCCCTCGATCGCGGGCCGGGCATCGGCAACGTCGCTCAAGCGCTGCAGGATGGATTTTCCACGGGTGGCTCGGCGGGCCTTGGGCTCGGATCCATCGCGCGCCTCTCGACTTCCTTCGAGATCACCTCCACTCCTGGCAAAGGAACGGCGCTCCTGGCTCGCGTCAGCGGCGGCGCGGAGCTGCCCTCCGCGAACTCACCCGGCCTCGAATGGGGTGTCGTGTGCGTGCCCAAGCACGGCGAAGCGGTGGCGGGCGACGCCTGGGCGGTCGCAAGCTCGCGCCAGCGCGACGCCCTGCTTGTGGTCGACGGACTCGGGCATGGCCCCCTCGCCCTCGAAGCGGCCGAGCAGGCGCTGCTGACCTTCCGGCAACACGCCGAGCAGCCGCCAGAATCCCTGCTCGCCACCCTGCACGAAGCTTTGCGCACAACCCGCGGCGCCGTCGCGGCCGTAGCAGAAATCGACTGGCAACGACGCGAGCTGCGCTATGCCGGAGCCGGCAATATCGCAGGGACGCTCGTCCCGCTCGAGGGCCGAGCGAGCAGCCTGCTCTCTCACAGCGGCACCCTGGGCAGCAGCGTCACTCGCTTCCAGGAGTTTGCCCACCCTTGGCCCGACCAAGGCCTGCTCATCCTTCATTCCGACGGGCTGTCGCAACACTGGGATCTCGGTGCCTATCCTGGGCTCCGCCGCAAACACCCCAGCCTGATCGCCGCCGTGCTCTACCGTGATTTCTCCGACCGGCGAGACGACGCTGTCGTATTGGTCGCGCGAGAGCGAACGGCGCTGAGCCCTGAGGTAAACAGCGCATGACGACACCGATGCTGCTGCTGCTCGCCGAGATACGTACAGAGGCCGATGTGGTCTTAGTGCGCCAACGGGCTCGGCAAATCGCGGCGCTCCTCGAGTTTGACGCGCGTGAGCACACTCGCATTGCCACCGCTGTTTCCGAAATAGCGCGCAACGCCTTTCGCTACGCGCTGGGCGGACACGCCCAGTTCTCTATCGAGGGCGACGCCTCCGATCACTTCGTCATCCGCATCAGCGACCGTGGCCAGGGCATTCTCAACTTGCCCACCATTCTAGCTGGCAAGTACCATTCTGCGACCGGGCTGGGGCTCGGCATTCTGGGCGCCCAGAAGCTCATGGACACCTTCAGCGTCGACAGCGTCGTTGGCCACGGCACCTGCGTGGCGTTGGGCAAGGCGCTACCGCCTCAAACGCACGTCACCCCCGAACTCCTGGCGCGCATCAGCGATGAGCTCGCCAAGCTCGCCCCCACCAGTCCCCTGGAGGAGATCAGGGCTCAGAACGTCGGGCTGCTGCAGGCGTTCGACGAGCTTCGCTCACAGAAGCAGGAACTCGACCGCACCCATGGGGCGCTGACCGAGGCCAACCGGCAGCTGGGGGAGATGATCAGCCTGCTTGAGCAAAAGGCATGTGCTCTGGAGCACACGACCCAGTTGGAGCAGGCGGCGCGCGCCAAGGCCGAGGCCGCCAGCGCGGCGCGCGACGAAGTACTGGCGATTGTGTCGCACGATCTGCGAAGTCCGCTCAGCGCCATTGTCACGGGCGCGTCGCTGCTCGAGCGAGTGAGCCTCGACGGTGAGGCGGCGCTCGCTCGCGTCCACAAGGCTGCCGCAACGATTCTGCGTTCGGCCGACCGAATGCACCACCTCATCAGCGATCTGCTCGACCTCGCGCAGCTGGAAGCCGGCAAATTGGCGGTCGAGCAAGAGCCCCAAGCCGCCGACGCGATCATCCGTGAAAGTGTCGACACGTTGCGGCCCCTCGCCACCCGGCTAGGCTTGACGCTGAACGGGGTGACCAGCGCAGATCTGCAGGTGTTCTGTGATCACCGGCGCGTCCTTCAGATCATTTCCAATCTCGTCGGCAACGCCCTCAAATTCACCCCAACCGGTGGCGTTCTGTCTGTGCAGGCCCACGCGCTTGGGCAAGAGGCGCAGTTTCTCGTGCGTGACACCGGAGCGGGCATTTCCGAACAGGAACTGCCGCGCATTTTTGACCGCTTCTGGCAGTCTCAAAGAAACAATCGACCAGGGATCGGCTTGGGCCTCGGCATCGTGAAGGGGCTGGTGGAGGCCCACGGTGGGCGCGTCTGGGTGGAGAGTCAGCTCGGCGTCGGCACGACGTTCTTCTTCACATTGCCACTCGCCCAATAGGCTCCGGCGGGGACAGCGCACGGCTGTCACGCTGGGGCGTTCTGCCTCAGCGAGAGGGGCAGCTTGAGGCCAACAACGCCGCAGCGTTGCGAACGAAGGGCTCGGCATGGCGTTTGCAAACCCGGCTGCCCTCAACTCGAACCGGAGGCATGATGACTCGTATTACTATCGCTTCAGTGTGTATGGCCTACTCGTTGACGCTCGCGACAGGTTGCGACAAGGCGGCCGATGAACAGCGCCAGGCGGACGCCGCGCGCCTGGAGGCCGAAACCAAGTCGGCCGAGGCCAATCGGGAAGCGACCGGAAAGATCAACGCGGCGCAGGTCGAGGCCGACAAGAAGGTCGCAGACGCCCAGGCAGATTTCCTGAGCCTACGCGAAGCGTATCGGCACAAGGTCACGGAGAACCTGATTGGCCTCGACAAGGACATTGCCAACCTGGACGCCAAGCTCAAGACGGCTACCGGCAAAGTAAAGACCGACCTGGAGGCTCGCCTTCCGGGGATCCGCAGCCAGCGCGAAGCCTTCAGCAACGAATACAAGTCGCTGGAGCTGGCTTCGGCCTTGACCTGGGACAACGCCAAGACACGCCTGGACAAGGCCTGGGACGAGCTCAAGAAGGCCGTGGGCAAGGCAGACTAGTTCCGCTTCGTGATGGCTCGAAAACCCTGGACTGTGCGGCGCGCTGAAGGTCTCCCCATGCTTGAAAACTCCCCTCAGTGCGTCGCCCTAACTGAACCTTCGCCGTGCGCCGCGCTCGTGCTGGTGGAGCCCGGCGCCGCGGGCTTGAGCGAGCTTCGCGCGTCAGCCGAGCAGAATCACGTCCTCGCGCTTGGCACGGGCGAAGCCTATGCGAGCTTCAGTGAGCGCGCCGAGCAACGTGCCCACGCGCTCGCGCGTCGCCCACTGCGGTTGCTCCATGTCACGTACCTCGTGGGAACCGAGCAAGGCGGCAACTGGTGCCAGCGACAGGCGCTGCTTGCAGAGCTCAGCCACGCGGTCGATCCTCAGGGCACGCTCACTGTGCACGCGCCGGCCCACATGAGGCTTGAGGTCCTCGGTTGCCTGGGAGCACTCCAGCACTCCAGCGCCGGCAAACTAAACTGGCACTTCGTGTTTGGCCCGGAGGAGCCCGGCCGCCGCGCCCCTCGCAGCTTCGCTCGTTCCAAAGGAAACCATGACCTATCCAAAAACCTTTGACATTATGGGGATGGCCCACCGAGCCGATGCTCGCATCCAACGGCGTCGGCTTGCCTATGCCTTGGGCGGCGCCGCGCTGATGGCGTTGGCTGTGGCGCGCCGCGGCTCGCTCGCGCCGCTGCTCTTGCTCGGTGGCGCGGCGCTGGTGCTCCGCGGTGTGACGGATAAGCCGCTCGCCGCTAGCGTGAAGCAGCTCCAGGCCGTGTTCCAAGCGAGCCCGCTGCGCTTCGGCGGTGGCAAGCGCGATCTGGTCGACCAAGCGTCCTTCGAATCCTTTCCAGCCAGCGATCCGCCCGGCTATTAGCTCGGGATCTGACCAACGGCTCGGTTCATGCACCGTGTCTGCGCATGACCCAAAGTTCAGTATTGAGGCTCTCGAGAATTGACCCGCCGCGCCTCCTGGCCGCTACCCTGGCGGCGGTGCTCGCGCTGGCCTGCGGCACCGAGGATTCGCCTTCGGACGAGGGCAGTGGTGGGGCCAATGAAGCCGGAACCACCGCTCACGCCGACGCAGGCACCACAGGCGCAGAAGGCGGCTCGACTTCCAACACGAGCTACCTGGGGCCCAGCGTAGGCCGGGCGAAGTCGTTTGCCGTCCTTGCCTACAGCGCCGTCACCACCGCCAATATCTCCAAAATCACCGGGGAAATCGGGATCAGCGCCGGAGCCGTCTCCAAGATCACTGGCTTCAGCGCGCCTACCTATACGAAGTACGGAACCGACTCACTCGCGCCCCACGCTCAGCGTACGATCCTCGCACAGAAGGCCGTCACGGCCCTGGTGGCCGACATCGATCCGCGCGCGTGCGATAACGATCTGACCAACGTGGTCGGTGGACTCACGGGCGACATCACGCTTTACCCTGGCGTCACCTGCATGAACAGCTTCAGCGCGGATGTGCTCATCAACGGGCATGTGTACCTCGACGCGCGCGGCGATCCCAACGCCTTCTTCATCATTCGGGGCAACCTGACCCTCACGGTCGCCGACGCGGCGCAGGTGGTGCTCATGAACGGAGCCCAAGCCTGCAGCGTATTCTGGCGTATTAGCAAACAGGTAACCATCGGCAAGACCGTCGATTTCCAGGGCACGATCGTGTCAGGAACTGCGATCACGATGAAGTCCGGCTCTGTCTTGACGGGCCGCGCGCTCGCGCAAACCGCCGGCGTGCAGCTCGACGCCAACACGATCACGGCTCCTGGCGATACTGAGAGCGAGTCGACGAACGTTTGTAGCCACGAGCAGTAGGCCTGTCGCTCCTCGAGCGGACGGGCGTATTGCCTCACCTGACGCAATACGCCCCACGGCTTGGGGCAAGGCTCGGGCTCGGCTCAGGCTGCGAGCCGCCATATTTGCCATCGGGTCAGCGGGAACGGGGCTTGCAGTGACACGCACTTGAAGACCCCACCGCCCAAGGAACCCCCATGAATACCCCCCGATTAGCCCTAGCTTCCATCGCTCTCGTTTCCAGTCTCATTCTTCCCAGCCTCAGTCACGCGCGACTGGACAGCTGCGGCGGCATCTTTTTGAGCGGGGAAGCGAGCTGCGAATTCGTCCGCGCGCAGGCCTGCGAGAACAAGTGTGAGGTCACGTCCGTCGAAACGGCCTGCGTCGCTTCGCTGCAAACGCAATGTGAAACCGAGTGCACTCAAACCGCGGAAGTCGCCTGCACGGAGACCTGTACGCCGGTTTGCACCGAGGAGTGCACGACCGTGGAAACGCCGCCCACCTCCAAGGGCATGTGTCGTTCGTCGTGCGCTCACGACTGCAATACCAGCTGCGAAACGTCTGAGAACATGACGCTGCCACTCATCCTGCTCCCAGAATTGCAACGTGAGCTGCGAGAGCAATTGCCGCGATGACGACGCCGAGGAGGTCTGCGAAACGAAATGCACCAATGTTTGCGCTGACAGCTGCGTGGCCAAGGCGACCAGCGCCTGCCAGATTGACTGCCAGACCACCAACTTCCAGAGCTGCGAAACCACCGTCGTGGAGACGTGTCACAACGACTGCAAAGACAAGGGCGGCGCGATCTTCTGCGATGGCCAGTTCTTGAATGCCGCCAACCTGGAAAGCTGCGCCGCGGAGCTCGCCGCTGAAATATCCATCTCTGTCGACGTTAGCGTGGATGTGGATGTGGACGTGGATACGAACGGCGACGGCAAGTCCGATGCGAACTGCAGCGTGTCGTCCCCGGCTGGGCGCTCGTCCGGTGGCGTCCCGTTCCTCATGCTGGCCGCCGGAGCCCTGGCTGCCGTCTTCCGTCGGCGTGGCAACGCCCGGGCAACGCAGTAGCCCAGTCTCGAGCAGACCGACCGAGGCCGCCAGCCGGCGCTACCTCGGTCGGTTCGGTCGCCCTGGCAGTTCGCGTGCCGTGCGCGGGCTTGCCGACCGCGGCTATGCGCGCGCAACGGTGCGCATAGCGCCGACGTCAACTTGCCAAAAGGCCGGGCCAGCGTGGCTTCTGGCCACTATTAACCCACGGTCCGGCGCTCTAGTCGGACGCACGAACGCGACGCGCCCGACGCCAGTAGCGACGTGCGCCCAAGAAGCAGAGCACAGCGGGAATCAGCGCCAGCTCCACGGACAACAGCACCATCGGCCAGGGGCGAAAGCCGAGCAGAATCGGCGAAAGCGCGATCAGCAACACGGACACCTGAGTGAACAGGATCCCGAAGCCCACCAGCACCGCCACCGGCCCGAGCCTAGCAAGGCCGACCTTGCCTTCAGAAATCGCCAACTTCAACTCCGCCCGAGCCAATGCGACGGCGCTTTCGGCGACAAGCACGAGCGAGTGACCGGCTTGCTCTGCAGGTTGAGACATAGGCGGAACCAGTGCAGCCTTTGTGCCAGCAGTGGACTTGCACGCGAGCGTTTGACGCGCGCACCAGCGGCACACGCTTTGCACAAACGGCTGTGCAAATGTCCAAACCACCTAGATTTCAACGATCCCACCTACTCTGTAGTGCGCTCGCGCTCGTCGCCGCTGCCGGGCTTCACACCAGCCACGCGCATGCGGAAGAAAACACGGCGCGCGACGAAGGGCGACACCCGCATCACTTCTTGGAGCTCGAACCGCACGTCTTGCTCGCTCCCTTCTACGACCGCGGGTTGCCTGGCGTTGGGCTGCGAGCCACCTTCACCCTCGCGCAGGAGGGTTTCATCGACGGCCTGAACGACAGCGTCGGCCTAGGCTTCGGCGCCGACTGGACCCACGACACGACCTGGGTGCCGCTCGTCATGCAATGGAACTTTTGGCTCAGCGAACATTGGTCGGTGTTCGGAGAGCCAGGCATCGCGCTGCGTCTGCGCGACAGCTACAAGGACCGCGGGCCCGATTTCACCCTCTACGGGGGCGGGCGCTTTCGCTTGGGGCAGGCGGTGGCGCTCACCGTACGGGTGGGTCACCCGGCGGTTTCCTTCGGCGTCTCGTTCTTCCTTTGATCACTGCGCGGCGGGTCGCCCCAAGCGGCCCGCCCAAGCCGCCGAGGTCCGTGACAAAGCAAAACGGCGCTGCGCGCCAGAACGTCACCAGCTGGTGGTATTCTGGCGCGCAACGCCGTTTCGCGACACGCCGTCAATTGACGACGTGTCGCCGTTTTCGACGCGAGCCGCGTCGAGTCAGGCCGCTCAGCGCCGCATGCCTTCGACCGCTTGGGCCGAGGTCTGAATGACGATCTCGACACGACGGTTGTTGGCACGCCCCTCGGGCGTTTCATTCGATGCAACGGGGCTCGCCTCGCCTTTGCCCAGCGCACGAAGCTTCTCCGCCTTCACGCCTTGGCTAGCAAGGTAGTTCTTCACGGCTTCGGCACGATCTTGGGACAGCTTCAGGTTCATGTCGTCCGCACCGCGTGAGTCGGTGAAGCCTTCAATAGAAGCCAGCTTGTCGTCGTCCATATCCTTGAGCGCCAGGGCCACAGTATTCAGTTTGTCCTTCGCAATGGGCAGAAGCTCAGCCTTGCCCGTCACGAACAACACGGAGCCGTCTAGCGTGATCACCACGCCTCGCTGCTCCTCCTTCACCTGGGCAATCTTGGAAAGACTGGCCATCGCGGCGGCCGTGCTCTTCTCGGCCCGTTCGCGGGCCTGCTTCTCGTTCTCTAGGTCGGCCTTGCTCTTCTGGATCTGACCCTCCTTCGCCGCAATTTCCTTGCGCGCTTCGCTCAGGTTATTCCAGGTGGCTGCCAGCGAACGCTCGACGGCCGTCGTCTGGGCCTCCGCGTTGTGACGCAGTTGGTCCTGGCGCTGACGGTAGGCTTGGGCGGCCGTCGCCTCCTCCTGGCGAGCCTGCTCATAGCCACCATAGACGGTAGCGTACTGCGCCTTGCGCTGGGCCACATAGGCCAAGCTCTTCTCCTCGAACGAACCACTGTCGTCGCTGTGCGCGGCCTCAGCCCGCTCGAGCGCCTGCTTGGCGGAAAGGAGCTTGTTCGGCGAGTAGGTTGCCGCGGGTGACTGACGAGCAGAGTCGTAGGCACGCCGAGCGTCCATTAGTTCGGGCGATGGGCCCGTGGCGGCGCAACCCATGGCCAGCACTAGAGTAAGAGGACAGATCGAATAGATGAGTTTCATGATTACAATTTCCTGTAGAGGGGCCTAAGAGGCGCGCTTAGTTCTTGGTTCCAATGTTTTGAACATCCGCCTCGGCCTTGCGGGCGCTGGCGCTCGCAGCAGCCTCGCGGGTCATGATCAGCGCGACCTCGGCGTCCGCATTGGCCCGCTCGAGTACGAGCCGAGCCTCGTCGTCCTTGCCGTCAATCACAAGCGTCTGCGCTTGCTTGAGCTGATCGCGCGCCATCTTGAGATGAAGCGCGGCCTGTGGATTGTTATCCGCACCCACCGCGGTGGCTGCG
>JANNWK010001099.1:0-5925 GCA_031408355.1 Myxococcales bacterium | reverse complement strand
GTCGAGCTCGGCCGGCGCCAACTGGGCCGCTAGGCCCTTTGAAGCACGCTCGTAGGCCTTGCGGGCGTCCACCAGCTCGGGCGGCGGTAACGTGGCGCCACAGGCAGCGTTGCCGAGCAAACCAGAGAGCAGGAGAGTGGTCAGGAGGCGGGGCATACGGCTTTCCATTTTTTGGCTCACTGGGTCAGCTTCTGCTTGAGTTTGCCAAGCTGCTCGTCCGCTTCCTTGGCGTCCTTCTGCGATTTTGCCTGCTGGGCCAAGGCCAACGAAAGCTCGGCGTCGACCTGCGCGCGATCGATGACGCGAGCGGCTTCCTCGTTGTCGCCCTCCTCAATCAGCTTCTTGGCCTGGGCGATTTGCTCGGTGGCCAGCTTCAGGTGCAGCTGCGCCTTCGGATGTTCGGCCGCGCCGCCCACCTCCGCGCCCTTCACCGAAGCCTGGGCCGCTGTGAGCGACTCCTGAGGCACCGCAGCGCCGCCGCAACCAAGCGACGACGCCGTAGCGATTCCAAAACCAAACATCAGTGGAGCAAGCTTACGACGCACGTGGCCTCCCGGTGAGAAGGCCCGAGCTTAGACCAGCTTGCCAGCGCTAAGGAAGCGCCAGAAATTTGGCTACATCCCGCACTTCGAGAAGGCGGGGTCATCCGCGCCCATGCATTCCGGAGCCGCCTTGGGATCTCCGGCCACGCCACACGAAAGCGTGACGCAATGGGGCTGCAGATTGCTCTCGGTATACTTGAACACCGTCATGCCAGCCTTCAGCTTGGTAAAGTCCGCAGCCGTGACCGTCATCATGTGACTGTGGTTGGACGCGCCCTTGATGTCGTACATCTTCTCTGTGCCCGCCGTGATATCGGCGACCGAGATGGTGAGGGCGTGCGGCTGATCGTGGGGGCAGCTGATCTTTGCGACCACGGCGGCCGCGCAGCCACCACCACCCGCACCACCCGCACCGCCCGCGCCGCCCGCGCCGCCGCTGCCACCCAGGCTCTGCCCACCAGCGCCGCCATTGGTCGAGCCGGCCATGCCGCCACCGCCGGCTTTTCCACCCGTCCCGTTGCCCGCGGCCGAGCCGCCCGTAGCAGGAGTGCCCGCGGTGCTGCTGCCGGCCGTGCCGCTGCCGCCCGTACCGCCACCGCCGGTGCCGCTCCCGGCGGCGCCGCCGCCATCAGCGGGAGCGTCTTCGCCGCAGGCCGCCAGGAAGGCCACGCCGGCCGATGCGGTGCCGACAACCAAGAAATCTTTGCGGGTGAGTGAACGCGACATGGAGTGCCTCCTAGTACCAAGAATGAAATTTCGGCGACGCGCCTGGGTGGCGCGGTCCGGTGTCTCAATGACCTGAAGCGATGTGGCCGTCAATGTGGGAACCGCGCACAAATGTGGAGGGATTGCTCAGACCGTAGCGCGCGCCGAAATTTTCGGCGCTGACTGGAGCGATCGCGCATCTACCGCCACATTGTCCCCCTTCCGCACACATGCGCGGACATGCTGTGTGCGGGAGCGCTCAGCCCACTTCGAAGAGGCCGGCCGCGCCCATGCCGCCGCCGATGCACATCGAAACAATGCCGAAGCGACCGCCGCTGCGCTGCAGCTCGTAGAGCAGGCTGGCCGTGAGCTTGGCCCCCGTGCAGCCGAGCGGGTGACCGAGCGCGATCGCGCCGCCGTTGACGTTGAGCCTGTCGTCCGGGATGCCGAGCTCGCGCGCGCAGTACACCGCTTGCGCCGCGAAGGCCTCGTTGATTTCGAAGCGATCGATGTCGCCGATCCCAAGCCCCACCTGGCCCAGCAGCTTCCTGATAGCCGGCACGGGCCCAATGCCCATGATGTCCGGATCGACGCCGGCCACGGCGAAACCACGTAGTCGCCCAAGCGGCTTCACGCCCAGCGCCTGGGCCTTGCGCTCCGAAAGCAGCACCGAAGCTGCGGCACCGTCGTTCATGGGGGAACTGTTGCCGGCGGTGACCGAGCCGCCCTGCTTGAAGACGGCCGGAAGCTTGCCCAGAACCTCGGCGGTGGTGCCGGCTCGTGGGCATTCGTCCACGTCAAAGTCGGCTTCAGCGACGGCCTTGCCCTCGAGCAAGCGCGCCTTGACGGGCACGATCTCCTGCCTGAAGTGGCCCGCCGCAATGGCCGCGATCGCGCGCTCATGCGAGCGCACCGAGAAGGCGTCCTGCTCGGCGCGCGAAACGCCGAAGCGACTGGCGATGCGCTCGGCCGTGTGGCCCATGGAAATGTACGACTCGGGATAGCGATCCATGAGCCGTGGATTGAGGCTCACCTTGTTGCCGCTCATCGGCACCATGGACATCGACTCGACGCCGCCGCCGATGGCCACGTCGACGAGCCCCGCGTGGATCTGCAGGCCGGCGTGAACTATCGCCGAGAGGCCGCTGGCGCAGAAGCGATTCACGGTTTCGCCCGACACGGTGTTCGGAAACTCCGCCAAGAACACGGCGTTTCTGGCCACATTCAGGCCCTGCTCCGCCTCCGGCATCGCACAGCCCAAGACCACGTCTTCAATGTCGGCGGCGCTAAGGCCAGGGACTCGGGCCACAGCGGCCTGCATGGCCCAGGCCGCCAAGTCATCCGGGCGAGTGCTGCGCAAGCTACCCTTGAGCGCGCGCCCCACGGCCGTTCGCACGCTGCTGGCGATGATGACGTTGAGAGGGAATGCCATGGCTTAGTTCCTTAGGGCCTTGTTGTTCATGAGCATGTGACCGATACGGTCGAGCGTCTTCTGCTCGCCGCAAAGCGAGAGGAAGGCCTCACACTCCAGCTCCAGATACTGCTGCTCCGTCTGCTCGGTGCCCGCGGCGACGAAGCCGCCACACATGACGTGCGCGAGCTTGTTGGAGATCAACGCGTCATGCTCACTGGCGTAGCCGCCCTCGACCATCGCCCAGATCCGCGCGCCGATGGTGCGGGCGGCGTCGTAGCCCGCGGCCGCTAGCCGAGCGGGGCGCGGCGGCCGGTAGCCTGCTCTGGCGAGCCCTAGCGCGCGCCACTTGGCGGCGTGCAGCAGCTCGGCACGGTTCAGGCTGATACCGTCGGTGGCCCGCAAATAGCGGAACTTTTTGGCCTCTTCGGCGCTGGTCGCGACCTTCGCCATCGCGACCTGCAAGGAGGCCTCGCCAATGAAGGGCAAGAGGTCGGCGCCCTTCACCTTGGCGGCGTCGGCCGTGAACCGCTCGACCATGCGCAAGCAGCCGCCGCCGGCCGGGATGAGCCCCACCCCCACCTCGACCAACCCCATGTACGTCTCCGCGTGGGCCTGGCAGGCGTCGGCCGCCATGGCGACCTCGGCCCCACCACCGAGCGTGTACTGAAACGGCGCTGCCACCACCGGAACCTGAGCGTAACGCAGGCGCTGCAGTGAGCCCTGCAGGCCGCGGATGATCTGCTCCACCTGATCCCAGGCCTTCTGCTGAGCCGCCATCATGATCAGCATCAGGTTGGCGCCCGCTCCGAAGTGCTCGCCGTCGTTGGCGATGACCACGGCCTCAAAGTTCTTCTCCGCTTCGTCCACAGCCACGTTGAACATGGCGATGACGTCCGGATCCAACGTGTTCATCTTGGTGTGGACCTCGACGCAAAGAACGCCGTCGCCCAGATCGACCAGCGAGGCACCGAAGTTCTCCTTGACGACCTTGCCGGACTCCTTCAACTGAGCCAGCCGCAGCTCCTTCGGGCCAAACTCCACCGGCGAAGTCGCTCGACGCCGGACATCGAAATAGCGCGGCTCTTTAGCGCCCCCTGAATAGAAGCTGCCCCCCGCCTCGGCGAGCGCTTTCACCCAGTCCGGCAACGCCAGACCATCCTGCTGCATGCGCGCCACCGACTCGGCGACTCCCAACGCATCCCAGGCCTCGAAGGGCCCTAGATCCCAATTGAAACCCCAGCGCATGGCGCGATCCACATTGACGATGTCGTCCGCGATCTCGCCAAGCCGCCGCGCCGAATAGGCCAAGGTGCGTGACAAGACCTTCCAGGCGAAGCGCCCGGCGGCGTCGTCCGCGTTCACCAGCAGCTTGAGCCGCTTGCCCGGATCTTCTTCATTCTTCAGCGCGCCCAGCGAGTCGAAGCGGACCTTCTGCTGCGCCCGGTACTCGAGCGTGGCCAGATCCAGTACGTGGATGTCGCTGCCCACCTTCTTGTAGAAGCCGCCGCCGCTCTTGCGCCCGAGGCTGCCGCGCGCCGCCAACTTCTGCACCAGCTCGGGCATGGCGAAGACAGCGCGCTCTTCGTCGGCCGCAAGCGAGGCCTCGCAGTTTCGGGCGACGTGCATCAGCGTGTCGAGCCCGACGATGTCAGCTGTATCGAAGGCCGCGCTCTTGGGGCGCCCGAGCGGCCTACCCACGATCTTGTCCACCTGTTCGATGCTCAGGTTGTCCTCCAGCATCAACTGCATCGTCAGCATCAGCGAATACACACCGATACGATTGGCCACGAAATTGGGCGTGTCCTTGGCGTAGACGATGCCCTTGCCCAGCCACTCGCCAAAGCGCGCCATGCGTTCCACGAGCTTCGGCGAGGTCTCCGGACCTGGGGCGATTTCGAGGAGTCGCATGTAGCGAACGGGGTTAAAAAAGTGGAGGACGAGGAAGCGCGAACGCAACTCGGCCGGCAGGGCAGCGCTCATCTGGGCGATGGACAGGCCGCTGGTATTCGACGCCAAGATCGCGTGCGGCGCCAAGACCGGCGCGATTTTCTCGAAGAGCTTCTGCTTGATGCCGAGGTCCTCGACGATGGCCTCGACGACCAGATCGCATTCGCTGAGACGCGCCAAATGGTCGTCGAGGTTGCCGGTCTGAATCAGGCGCGCGGCCTCGGGGTCGTAGAAGGCCGCCGGTTTGGCCTTCAGTAGCTTTTCCAGGCCCGCCTCGGCGAAGCGACTGCGCTGCTTGGGCTGCTCCCGCTCCTTGTCGGTCAGGTTGGGCGGCACTATGTCCAAGAGGTGGGTCCTTATCCCCGCCCCCGCCAGGTGCGCGGCGATCGCGCTGCCCATCACACCCGCTCCGATCACGGCCGCCGTACGAATAGACTCGCTCATCGTAGCTAGATCATGCGACGCGCCCCAGCCCTACGTCAACGCATCAGCGCGCAAGCAGCTTGAAAACCCAAAAGCGCGGGCTCGTAGCCGCGCGCGCCGCCGCGGACCAGCCCGAGCAGGCGCGCGCGCTGCTCCTCACATTCGCGGCGCGCCAAGGGGTCTTTGCGCAGCGCCAGCAGCGGACCCACGCGGAGCAGCATCGCCTCCGTCCAGCCCGCGAGCGAGTACGCGGGATCCCTGCCCGTGCCACGCGAACGCGCGCAGACCAGGATCGCGCGCCCCCGCTCTTCCACCCAGCGTTCCTCGCGCAAGTGCCAGGCACGCTCGAGCGCCCAGGCACGCACGACCTCGGCATCCTTGTTGGGCTGGACGAGCAGCTGACGCACGCCTCGGAGCACGTGAGGTGCCGCCTCGCAGAGCTGCCGCATCAGGCCCCCGCTCATGCCGGCCAGCACCACCGCGTCGACCCCCTGGTCCTCTAGGGCCAGGAGGCCATCCCCCTGAAGGAGCGCCACGCGCTCGCCAACACCCGCGCGCGCGACTTGGCGCCTCGCCATGGCCAGCGGTGCCGAGCGCAGGTCTGCCGCGATGGCCCGCTCGGCACGGCCCCGCGCCACCGCCAGCACCGGCACAAGTCCGTGGTCCGTTCCCACGTCGGCCAGCAGGCTGCACGGCTCAAGCAGCGACAAGATGGCCTCAAGTCGGGCGGAGGAAGCCTTCACGCGCCGACCCTGCAGCCGATCGCGGCCACGGGCAAACGCGCGGAACCCACATCGACCGCCAAAGTCGGATAAATCACCTGGTAGCGTAATTTTTTTGGGCCCGGCGCGCGCGTAGCCGTAGCCGTGCGGCTCGCCGCCGTCGACGCCGCGC
>JANNWK010001098.1:0-7215 GCA_031408355.1 Myxococcales bacterium | reverse complement strand
TGCGGCGCGCGATTCGTCACGGCCACCGCCTGGGCATCAAGCGACCGTTTCTGCACGAGGTAACGGCGTCGGTCGTAGCGCTGATGGGCCAGCAATATCCTGAGCTGCGCGAGCGACAGGAGCTGATCGCCTCGGTCGTGGAGGCGGAGGAGGTGCGCTTTCGGCAGACCATCGAGCGCGGCTTGACCTTGCTTGAAGAGCGTTTTGATGGGCTAAGAGCCGCGTCGCAGCGGGTGTTACCGGGCGCCGACGCTTTTCAGCTCTACGACACCTTCGGCTTCCCGCTGGACCTGACAGAGGTCATCTGTGCGGAGCGCGGTTTCAGCGTTGACGACGCGGGCTACGACGCGGCGCTCGAGGAGGCGCGCAAGCGCTCTGACTTCAAGTCGACGGACCATGCCGTTGAAGCTGTGTACCGCGAGGCGCTGTCGAAGCTGCCTGAGGGTTCAGTGCGCTTCACGGGCTACGACACGCTGCGAGACAGCGCGCCGCTTGTGGCGATGATGGTGGCAGGAGTCATGGTTGAGCACGCGTCGGCCGGCGACGCCGTGGACATCGTCACGCCATCGACGCCATTCTACGGCGAAGCCGGCGGCCAGGTAGGCGACGCGGGTTGGCTGTCGACGCCCAGCGGCAAATTTCAAGTAGAGGATACGGTCAAGCCGGTGGCTGGCTTGACCGTGCATCGCGGCAAGCTGCTGGAAGGCACCTTCAGCCTGGGTCAGACGGCCGAGTTGGTGGTCGACGAGGCTCGGCGGGAGCGCATTCGCCGGAATCATTCGGCGACGCACCTCCTCCACCTCTCCCTGCGCAAGGTGCTGGGAGCCCACGCGCAGCAGAAGGGCTCGCAGGTGGGCCCCGACAAGCTGCGTTTCGATTTCACGCATACCAAACCGGTTTCGGCTCTGGAACTTCAGCAGATCGAAGAGTTGGTGAACGAGCGCACCCTGCAGAACGATGCGGTGCGGACCGAAGTGCTGAGCATGGAGGAGGCGCGGGCTCGCGGCGCCATGATGATCTTCGAGGAGAAGTACGGCGACGTAGTTCGACTGCTCAGCATGGCCGACTCCGTGGAGCTGTGTGGCGGCACGCACGCCCGCGCAACCGGAGATATTGGCCTGTTCAAGATCGTCAGCGAATCCGGCGTTGCCGCGGGCGTACGCCGCATTTTCGCAGTCACCGGCGCAGGCGCCTTGGCTCACCTGCGCGAACTGGAGAGCACGCTCGGGCGCGCTGCCCAACTGCTCAAGGCCACGCCTGCCGGGCTGCCGGAACGCATCGAAAAGCTACTGGCTCATGAGAAGACCCTGCAGAAGCAGATCGAAGAGCTACAGCGGCAGCTGATGAACGGTGACTCCAGTGGGGGCTTCGACGCGCTACTGGGTCAGGCGCGCGAGATCGCGGGCGTGAAGGTGCTGGGAGTGCGCACACAACTGACGGACCGCGCGGCGCTCCGCGAGCTCGCCGAGAAGTTGCGCGACAAGTTGGGCGACAGCGTCGTGCTCGTTGGCTGCGAGCACGAAGCCAAGGCGCAGCTGGTCCTGACGGTAGCTCGCCCATTGATTGGTCGCTTCAAGGCGGGCGAACTGATCCGTGGCGTCGCTGAAATCGTCGGCGGTTCGGGTGGGGGCCGGCCTGACATGGCACAGGCGGGTGGCAGCGAGCCTGGGAGGCTCGACGAAGCGATCGAGTCGTTGTACGTCGGCGTCGCGCGCACCGCGGCCAGCTGAGGCTTCGGAAAGGCCAAGCGCTCGCTACACTCCCCAGAAGCTTGGTTCCGGGCTCAAAGTGATGCCGAAACGGGCCGCCACACCGGCACTCAGCTGCTCGGCGAAGGCCATGACTTCGCTGGCGCTGGCTCCGGCGTGGGCGACAATCGCTAGCGCGTGCTTGGTGGAGAGCCCCACGTTGCCGAGCCGTAGTCCCTTGTGGAAGCCGCTCTGCTCGATGAGCCAGCCGGCCGCCAGCTTCACGGTTCCGTCGGGTTGTGGGTAGGTCGGGGCAATCGCGGGGGCGCTTTGTTGGCGGACCCGGTCAGCCTGTTCGCGAGTGACGATCGGGTTCAGGAAGAAGGAGCCGCAGCTGCGCCCATTCTCGTCGTGCGCATCCAGCAGCATCGACTTTTTGGACCTCACGGCAAGAACCGAGTCGCGTAGTTGCTGCAGCGTCGGAACGTCAATGCCGCGGGCCTCGAGTTCCCGCTGAAGATCGGGATAACGAGGGCGCGGTGGTCGGCGCGTCGCCAGCCTGAAGCGCACGCTCGTGACCACGAAGCGCTCAGGCGCCTCGGACTTGAAGAAGCTGTCGCGGTATCCGAAGCGGCACTCCGCCGCGCCAAGCTCGACCGCTTGCCGTGTGCTTCGGTCCACCGCGCGCACCAGAACGACGGTTTCGCTCACTTCCTGACCGTAGGCGCCGACGTTCTGGATCGGCGTGGCTCCCGTGCTGCCGGGAATGCCGCTGAGCCCCTCCAAGCCCGCCAAATTGCGGGCAACGGCTTGCTCGACCACTCGGTCCCACGGCTCGCCGGCGGCGACCTCGAGCTGCGTGTGCTCGCCGTCGACGGCCCAGGTCAGGCCACCGAGCGCGATACAGATCACCAGACCGTCGAAGCCGGCGTCGGAAATGACCACATTGCTGCCGCCACCCAGGACGCGCACGCCGACGCCTCGTTGCGTTGCAAAGCTGAGCGCCTGGAGGATGTCGCCCTCGCTTCTGGCCTCCACCAGGTAGCGCGCGAAGCCGCCCACGCCGAGGGTGGTGCGTGGACCTAGTGCGACGTTCTCCTGCAGCTCCAAGGGCGCCGAGCTTACCCCAGCCGCCTGGGCTCATGCTCCTCAAGCCTTAGATGCGCCGCTGCTTTCTCGGGCCGCCGGGGGCATTCGCCAAACCTGGGCTGCTGGAGCTGGCCGGAGCTACGAGCGCGGAGCGCCGCGCGATGCGGCGCTGGACGAGGGCCCGCGCCTCCACGGATAGCTCCAAATTCTCAGCGGCCTTGTCGGCGAGGCAGTCGGCGAGGACGATGAGACGCTCGACCGGCGGAGCCTTCGTGTTGAGCAAGAGCACGCTCTTGCCCTTGAGGCGGCACAGGGCTCCGGCTTGGACACCCCAAAGAGGTTCCGAGCGCACGCTGAGGCCACAGCGCGAAAGGGCGCGCGATAGCTCAGCGATCAGCCGCTCGTTGTCCACTGTGGCCCCATGCTACTCCCCGAGAGCAGGACGATGGGTGGACTATCGGCCGCCTGGCCAAATGGCCACAGATTTCAGGGATTTGCAGGCGGTGCCGAGACCGTGCTATCTCCCAGGCTGTGCGGCGAACTGCCGGAGGCGGGAGCGATGTTCGCTCCCCAGGAGTCGCCGTTTGGCCGAGGGCCTTCACCGAGAATGGTGAGGCTCTCCCAACCGAGAGTACAAACTTGAATGACGTTCACCGAAGCTGCGGCGCAGGTTCTGCGCCTTGTGGGCAAGCCACTTCACTATAAAGAGATCACCGACGTTGCGATCGAGAAGAACCTTCTCAGTCACGTAGGCAAGAGCCCGGACGTGACCATGGGGGCGCGGTTGGCGGCCCTCGTCAAGAAGGGCGACAAGGAGAACCCGCTCGTGCGCGTGCGCCCCGGCGTGTTTGCGCTCCGCGAATGGGACCAGTCGATGATCGAGAAGGGCTTGCAGGATCGCACGCCAGCGCTCGAGAAGCTGGCGGGTCAAGAGCTGAACTTTGCTGACATCGCGCTCGAGCGTAAGAGCGCTTCGGAGGCGTCGTCGCCTCTGGCGTCGTCACCGTCGGGGGATGACGACGAAGGGCTCGTGGCGCCCAGCGAAGAGGAGCGTGCCCGCGCCAACCTGGCCGCCCACGGTAGCGAGCTGTTCGCCTCTGAGGACGACGACGATGAGCCGATCTTCGGGAACGCGACGGCTGTGGCCGTCGCGGTGGCTCCGAGCTTGGATGACTCCGCCGACGGGCGTCGGCGTGGGCGCGGACGCCGGCGTGGGCGTGGACGCGGCGGCGACGAACGCGGTGGCGACGATTTGCCCGCCTACACTGTGTCTGATGCGCCGGCGGAACTCCCTGCCGAGGTGGCCTTGGAGGTCGAGGCGCGCGCGCTCGAACGCGAGGATCGAACGCACGACGGACGCGCTGACGAGGCCAGGCCCGAACCACGTCGCGGCGAACGGCCGGCGCGCGAGGAGCGGTTCGCCCGAGGCGGGCGCGATCAAGGCCGAGGTGATCAGGGGCGCGGCGAGCGCGAGCGCGCAGAGCAAGGCCGCGGCGAGCGCGAGCGTGCTGAGCCGTCACGCGGCGACCAGAACCGATCTGATCGAACCATTGAGCGCAGCAGCGCCTCGCTGAGCGAAGTGGTCGGCAAGGACCTCGGGGACGCGGTCGAATCCATTGTTGCCGGCTTCGACCGCAACCGCGGCCCGGTGGCGGTTCAAACCTTGGTGGACGCGGCGGCTCGTCGCGGGCGTTACGCCGGCGAACACGCCCTCGGCCAAGGACTTATCCTGGGCGCTGCGCGCGCCGACAACCTGCGCCGCGGCGCGCTCGGGCAACGCCCGCGCTTCCGCATCTCGGGTAATCGTTTGGCGCTCACCGAATGGCACATGGATCCGGAGCTCCTGCGCATCGAGCGCGAGATGACCGGCCTGGCTGAACGCTACCGTGAGGTCGCTCGGCGCTCGCTCCTGCGTCTGCTGCAGGACCTGCCGCAACGCGGACTGGGCGAGTTGATCCTGCTGCTACTGGAGCAAACCGGCTTCAGTGAGCTTGACACAGTGCGGCGCCAGGGGTCTCACGGAGCCGAACTGCACTTCAGCGGCAAGCTCAAGGGCGCGGGCAACGACATTAGAACGGCGATCGTCGTGCGACGCGACGGGCGCGAGGTGGGCCGGGAGCGTGTGACCGAGCTGCGCGGGGCCCTGCATCACTATGGGCCGGCCCACGCGGGCTGGATCCTCACGACCGGTCAGGTCTTGAGCGGCGCACGCGAGGAAGCCAATGCGCCAGGAGCGGCCCCAGTGGCTGTTATCGACGGCTTGGCGCTGGCCGAGCTTTGCGAGCGCCACTCCGTCGCCGTAACGCAGTTCAAGCTTCCACTGCCGCTGCCGGACATGGACGTCTTGGAAGGGCTGCGCTGAGAGCCCGTGGCGCGCGCCCACACGCTCGCGCTCGGCTTGTTGTGTGCGGTGGCGACGGGCTGTCATCGCTCGGCGCCGCCTTCGCGCTTTCCTGACGCGCACAGCCTGCTCGACCGGTTGCACCAGGTGCAGAGTTGCAACCGCGGCCTGTCCGGCGAGGGGAAAATCGACTATTTTGGCAAGCAGGGTCGAGTGCGAGGCTCCCTGCTTTTTCTGGCGGCTAGCCCGGAGAGCGTGCGGCTCGACGTAGTGAGTCCGTTCGGCGCGACCGTCTCGACCCTGACCTCGGACGGTAGGAAGTTCGCACTCTACGATCTCCGGCAGAAGCAGTTTCTGTACGGGCCTGCCAACGCCTGCAACTTGGGACGATTCACCGGTGTTCCCATGCCGCCCCACGCGCTTGTCAGTTTGCTGCGGGGCGAGCCGCCGCTGCTGGTTCACGAGCCGGCGCAGGCAAGCTTGATCTGGGAGGGCGGGCGCTACGTCGTGCGTATCGCCAGCAAGCACTCGACGACCCAAGAGATCGCCATCGCCCCAAGGGATGCCGACTACGACAAACCCTATGCTCAGCAGCACTTGACGCTAGAGAGCGTTGAAGTCCGCCAGCAGGGCTACGTGCTGTACCGGGCGGAGCTCGAAGCTCACGCGCCCGCCACCACGGCAAGCGCGCGCGTGGACCCCGATGGCATCGACCCTGATTTGCCGCCAAGTGGGCCTGTCTGCTCCGCTAGCCTGCCACGGCGCCTGCACTTGGAGGTGCCGGCCGAGCAGCAGGACGTGGTTCTGAGCATCAGTGAAATCGTGCACAATCCGCCGCTTGCCGGCGGTGTCTTCGAGCAGGGGCCGCCGGGCGGCGTTAGCGTGCGCGCTTCGCCTTGCAACTGAGCCAGCGACAGCGCTGTGCCGGTGCCGGATCGACGGCTACTTCAGCGCTAGGACCAACGCTCCCGGCCGATCGCTGACGATATAGTCCACGCCGAGCGCGGACAACTCGAGCGCGCGGCCCTCGTCGTTGACCGTCCACACTCCGACGAGCGCCGCGCGGCTGCGCCAGGCCCGCATGCGCTGCGGCGTAACGAGCGTGTGCTCGGGGTGTACGGCGACCGCGCCCAGGCGCTTGAAAGTGGCGGCTCCAACCAGCGCTGCCGCTTGGGCGACGGGACTCTGCGTATGAAACAAGAAGGCTACTGGAATTTGCGGTAGCTCGCGGGCCAGCCGCCACACGAAGCGTGGGTCAAAGCTCGATAGCAGGACACCCTGGGGCGCCCAGCTGTGCTGCCTGAGCAGCGTGACCACGCCGCGGGTCAACGCCCGCCGCCGCCTCACGTCGGACTTTACCTCGACGTTGACGAGCTGGTCGTGGGCGGCGGCCCAGTCCAGCACGTCGCTGAGCAATGGGACGTGCTGGCTGTGACCGAGGTCGATGCGCCGTAGCTCGTCCCACGACAGCCGCTCCGCTTCTCGTGCGTCCGCTCCTTGGGTTGAGCGGGCGAGGGTGGGATCATGAAGTACGACGACCTCCCCGCTGGCAGCCAGCCGCACGTCGAGCTCTACGCCGGCCGCGCCCTCGCTGCAGGAGAGTTCGAACGCGAGGTGGGTGTTCTCCGGCGCGGCGTGGCGCGCTCCGCGGTGACCCAGCACAAGCGGGCTTCTGTCCACGCGACGCGCCAGGCGCGCCAGCACCTCACCTGAACCCGTCTTCATCGGAGCGTTCTGGCCGCGTGCGGTCAGCCGTTGCCTCCGGCCAGATCTCCAGCGAGCTCCGAAGCGATGCTGCGAGCCACGCGCCGCGCTTCGTCGAGCGCATTGGGGGGGAACGAGATGCCGCCGACCACCGGATGCCCACCGCCGCCATAACGCGCGCAGATGGCGCTGATGTCGGTGTCGAGCGGCTGGCCCGACCAAGGATTGTAGCCGACCGAGATCTTGGGTCCGCTGCGCAGCAAGCCAACCATCACGGAATATACGGAATCGGGGAACAACGCGTAGGTGACGAACTTGCCGACGCTTTCAAGAACGCTCGCCGTCAGATCCACGAACACGACTCGTCCTTGGCGCTCGCTCTTCTCCTTCACC
>JANNWK010001097.1:0-11827 GCA_031408355.1 Myxococcales bacterium | reverse complement strand
CTGGTCCCGCGCGCGCGCTAGGCCGTCTTGCCGCCGGTCAGGCCGAGCGGGGCGACGAACGTTCGTTCCGCTGGCACGTCGCCAGCCCGCCACGGTGGGTGAGCAGGGAACGTCGCGCCAGCAGGCCCAAGATGGTGAGCGCGTGCCAGGCTCGCACACCACTTTGTTCGTCCGCATAGATGGGTCGTACGGCGACCTCCTCGACGCGCAGGCGGCACTCGACTGTCATGAGCAACAGGTCGTTGGGGTAGCCAAAGCGCGGCCACATCTCGTCGAGCGGCAGAGACTGCAGCGCGTGCCGACCGATCGCGGTGTAGCCGCACTGGCAATCGTCGACGTCGAGTCCGCTGGCCCATCTCGTCGCCCAAGACAACGCCTGGCCTGCCACGCGTCGCTGCCACGGCATCGCCAAGCGTTCGGCCGAAAGGAAGCGGTTGCCCTTCACATAGTCGGCGCGTCCGGCCAGCACCGGTTCGACCACGCGGGCTAGTTCCGCAGGGTCCATCTGTGCGTCGCCGGCCATCACCGCCACGACGTCGGCCTGGGCCGCGAACGCCGCACGGTACCCGGTAACGATCGCGGCACCGACCCCGCGGTTGTGACGGTGCCTGAGCACAGTGACCCGGGCATCAGGCACGGCCTGAGCGGCGCGCCCTGTGGCGTCGTCACTCGCGTCGTCCACCACATAGACGGCATCAACGAAGGCGGGCAAACCGCGCAACGTTCGCGCGATGAGCAGGGACTCCCGGAACGCGGGGATGACCACGGCGACCCGCTTGGCGTCCAGCATCGATTGTCCGCTAACACCGAATGTGACGCCCGAGAAGTCCTGAAATCCGCCGCCCTTTCCAGTAGCGAGCAGCGGGCTCAAGGCGAGCCCGGAAACCGTGCTAGGTCGAGCGTGAGCCGTGAGTGAGCCTACCCCGAACCAAACCAGCGAGCGCGTTCGAGCGCGCCGGGTTGTCGTGTATGCCCTGCTGGGGCTCGCGACGCTTGCGGCGGGGCGCGTCGCCTACGCGTACCTCTCTTTCCCGACCGACCGCAGCCCCGAGGGCGCCTACCTGCGGGTCGCCATCGCAGTCAATCGGGGGCGCGCTGAGGAGTTCTTCGCCTACACGGAAACACGCGCGCAGCACGCCGCCTACACGATCCGTGATTTTAGAAAAAAGTCCCTGCTCCGTGTGCTGGCCACGTTTCCGGAGCCAGATCGAGCGCGTTTCTTGGCCGAGCACCGGGCCGAGGCCGAGGCTGCAGATGGCGCGGATGTCTTCGCGCTCTACGCCGATCGTTTCGGTTGGATGAGCCGCCTCCGCCGCGATCTTTCCGGCGTCAAACGCGTGGAGATTGCTCACGACCGCGCAACCGTCGAAACCGCTCGTGGCACTCGCTATTCATTCAGGCGCCGTGAGAACGGGATCTGGGGTCTCACGCTATTTACGCCGATCCTCGATGCCGCCGCCGAACGTGCCGCGCGCGACCATGGGATGATCGAGAAGGCGGCCGTCGACTACGAGCGCGTCCGCGCCGCCGGCCCGCCGCAGCGGCCCTGACGGCTCACTTCGGCGTTCGTTGCTTTACGTCGGCGTAGGCTTGGCCCTCGGGCTTGCCCAGTTCGATGGGCAGTCCGTGCTTGGTCCAACCTGGTAGGGCACGCCCAAAAGCGTCGCGCGACCCGTCCCAGCCCGCAGCCATTTCGGCCAGATCCTGGTAGCCAGCGAGCGCCAGTTGCTGAGCCGCCTTGTGCGAGCGGCCGCCGGCCTTGCAACCCAAGATCAGCTTCTCCGCGCGGCCGAAGGCCTGCTGCATGACCGCCAGGAACTCTGCGTTGGGCGTCAGCCCTGCTGGTCCTTGCTGGAGCAGCGGCACATTCAAGGAGCCGGGGACGTGTCCTGCCTCGAACTCTGGCTCGCTGCGGACATCGACGTACACGCAGCCAGCAGCGATCAGCGCCGCGACTTCTTCGGGGGTCACCAGGCGGATGTCAGCCACGCCCGAGGGGTATCATCGGTCCAAGCTCCGCGCAAAGGGCCGCCCAAAGCCTGCCGAAGAGGTGCTAGACCCGGACGCGTTCCATTCAGGCCGCCTCCATGAACGCCAACTCCTCTGTTCGACTCATCCCCTTGGGAGGTCTCGGGGAGATTGGCATGAACTGCCTGGTGCTTGAGGACGCGCAAAGCTCGCTCGTTGTCGATTGTGGGGTGGCGTTTCCTGAGGATGATCTGGGTGTTGATGTCATCCACCCCGATTTTAGCCACTTGCTTGCGGACAAGGCCCGCGTGGCCGGCGTCTTTCTGACGCACGGGCACGAGGACCACATTGGCGGCCTGCCCTACCTGCTGTCGGAGCTGGACGTGCCGGTTTGGGGCCCTCCGCACGCGCTCGCCATGGTGCGGAGAAGGCTCCTGGAGCACGGCTTCTCGCCGAGCGAGTTCGAGCTTCGCGAGGCGCATCCTGGCCAGGGCTACGCGGTCGGCGGCTTCGAGGTCGAGCCGGTCCGCGTTGCGCATTCCATCGTCGATGCCAGTGCGCTGGCCATTCGCACAGGGGCCGGACTGATCTTCCATACAGGCGACTTCAACTTCGATCCGGAACCCCCCGATGGTGAGCCCACTGACGAGCGGCGCATTCGTGAGTTGGGAGACGCAGGGATCGACCTGCTGCTCAGTGACAGCACCAATATCGATGTGCCCGAGCGCGTGGGCAGCGAGCGGAGCGTCGCTGTGGCGCTGCAAGGTTTGGTGGCAAACGCCCCGGCTCGGGTCGTGGTGGCGCTGTTCGCCAGCAACATTCAACGACTGATCTCGCTCGGGGAGATCGCGCTCAGCACCGGGCGCAAGCTGTGCCTCTTCGGTCGTACTCTAGAGGCGCAGGTTAGCGTCGCCAAGGAACTCGGGCGGCTCCGTTGGCCGAGCAACCTGCTGATAGCGCAGGACGCCGCGCGTGACTTCCCGCCCGAGCGCCTACTCGTGCTGGCCGGCGGGACCCAGGCCGAGAAACTCTCAGCTATGCGTCGCTTGGCGGATGGCGCCCATCCGCGGCTGAGCTTGACCGAAGGGGACACGGTGATTCTCTCCAGTCGCGTCATCCCTGGCAATGACCGGCCTGTGAACGCCATGGTGAATGCCTTTCATCGTCAAGGCCTAACGGTTCACACGCGGATCACTGAACCCGGCGTTCACACGAGCGGGCACGCTGGGCGGTCGGAGCAAGCGCGCATGTTGGCGCTGACCCGACCCGGCGCGTTCCTGCCCGTCCACGGGACCTTGCACCACCTGCTGCGCCACGCCGAGCTTGGGCGCGATAGCGGCGTCGACGAGGCGCTCGTCGTCGAGAACGGCGCCATCGCCTCGTTCGACGGTCACAGGCTCGAGACGCTAGGCCACGTGAAGCACGGCCGGGTGCCGATAGCGCTCGGCGGCGAGCCGCTTTCACCCCAGAATCTGCAGCGACGGCAGGAGCTAGCGCGTGCAGGCTTGGTCTTCGTCGCCCTTTCTATGAGTGGCCGTAGCCTGAGCGTGCCCCCGGCGATCTTCGCCCGCGGGGTCCCGCTGCTGGACGGCGACGATTCGGCGCTGCGCAGCGTCGCCCAGGAGGTGGCGCGCGCGGTGGAGCAGTTTCGCGAGGGCAGGGGGCTCGAGCTGGCCGAGCACGTTCGCCGCGCCACGCGCCGCGCCGTCGAGGACCTATCCGGCACTCGCCCGGTCGTCGAAGTTTCGGTGCTGAAGCCCTAGATTTCGATGGCGCGGCTGCCGAGCTCGGCGTCGCAGGTGACGCAAGTCTTAGGGACCTGGTCCTTCAGGTATACCTGCGCGCAGTTGCCGCAGAGCCGGGCGTCTCGCTCGAAGGCAATGGGCTTGCCGCTCTCGGCGCAATGGCGACCCGCCACCTGTACTCCTTCGACAACGACAAGCTCGCCGTCGAGCTCGGTTGGCTCCGGCAAGCCGGCCAGCTGGCTGCGCTTGACGTTCATGCTCTCCGGCACGCGTTTCGTGCCTTCCGCCAGGATCCACGCGACCGCCTTGGGGTGCGCGCCAATAGCGATGCTGAAGGTTGTGGCCTTGCTCTTGGCGACGAGCAGCTTGCCCTCCACGGATACATTTTCGAGATCGCACCAGGCCACGCGAGTTAGCTCTGTGCCTCGCTCGAGCGCGATGCCCGCGTCGCCGATGCGGATCGGCACGGCTCCGGCGTCACCAAACCAGAGCGCCGCGCCGAGCGTGATGGCCCCGCCGCCGAAGAGGTAGGCCGCGTACGCGGGCGGGTTGTCGCTGATCCATTGTCCCCACACGCCCGCGCCGGTCGCGAGGGCGCCGAGCATTCCGGCAGCGACCGCCGCGCTCGACGAGTAGGTCGGCTCGGGCTGAAAACGGCGCTCCTTGCGCTCACGCTTCGGGGTTTTTTTCTTCTTCTTGGTTTCGACCATGGGGGCGGCGCAGCCTAAAACAAGGATCCCTCAACTGGCAAACCCGAGCAAACTCCCGAAGGACGTGGCACGCTTGCCCCGTGCAAGCGGGATTTCTTGCTCGATTTCTGCTGCTCGCGTCGCCGCTCTCCGCGGTAGTCGTCGTGCTGCTGGGGGTCGTTTCTGGGGGCGAGCGGCCAGCTCGGAGCGCGCGGGTGTACGGAGGTCCCACGCAGGGGCTGACCGAGCTTTGCCTGCGCGTCGAGCTGGGCGAGCGCGACCGCGTGGCGGAGGCTCCTCTGGCCTCCACCGGTTTTCGGCTGCGGCTCATCGAGGGGGGCCACGTTGTCGCCGAAGCGCCCAGCAAAACAGACGAGCTTGGCAGCGCCGAGGTCAGGCTGCGGCTGCCGCGGCCCCGGGACTCTGCGTTCGAGATTTGGGTCGATGAGGTCCCTAGCATCGGGCCACCCCTGGCCAAGGGTCTCGTGCTCGGTTCCCTGCGAGCCTTCCAGACAACGTTCGGGCGTCGTGGCGGTTTTCAGTCGGGCAGGCGCTCGGGAGAAGTGGTGCTCTCCGTGGCGCCTGCGCGGGGCGCGCTCGTCATGGCGCAGGGCGCGATGGACGACGAGCTGGTGATTCGAGCCGAGCGCGCTGGGGTCCCACTTGTCGGCGCGACTCTCAAGCTTGTGCTGGAAGGAACCGAGCTACCCCTGACGCAGGAGGCGGGTGTGTTCTCGACGGACTCGCGCGGTTTGGCGCGGGTGTCCGTCCGGCCAAGAGAACCTCACGTCCGCGTTTCGATCGAGGCCACGGCCGCCGACGGTGCCGTCGGCTCCCTGGTCACTCGGCTTGACGTCGTCCAGGGCGCCATTCGCGCCAGCAAGCGAGCGGACCGACTCGTGCTCGAGGGCGCCGGCGCCGCCGACCGGGCTTTCGTGGGGTTTTTCGATGAAACGCGGCGCTATGGGGGCCTACACGCTGCCCTCAAACCAACCCCCGATGGGCGACTGGCGGCGGACGTGCCTTGGCCCGCGGGGATCCCGAACGAGCGGCTTTGGCTCGTCACTTCAAGTCAGCTTGATCTTGCCAGTCCGGCGGCGCTGGGTTGGCCGCTCACTTCGGCGGCTGAGCCCGCGCCCATCACCCTGGATACGCGGGAGCTGCTGCTCCTGGACGGGGCGTCCGCTGCCAGGCTGCGGGAAGTGGGTCGCGCCCGCCGGGTGCGCTGGGTGACGGCGGCCTATGCGGCGCTTGCCTTGCTGCTGACGCTTTGGTTGTTCGTCAGGCGCGTGCAAGCGTCCGATATGCGCATCGAGCGTCACCTCGCCGACCAAGGCATGCTCGGCGAAATGACGAGCATTGCGCCGCCGCGCAGCGGGCGAACGTCGCTCGCCGCGGCCTGCATCGGCGTGGGCTTCCTGGTTATCGCGCTGCTCGCCCTGTTCAAGCGCTAGGGTTAGTTGGCGGCCCGGAGCCACTTGGGACAGGCTCGCGGGCGGCTGCTGCGCAGGCCCGGGCGGAGCTTGGTATCGGCGCCGGGGAGGAAGTAGCGCTGAGCCAAGAGGGAGGCGAACCGTTCGCGCAAGGGGGGCGCCAGATGGGCCAGGCAGGCGGAGGCGAAATCCCGGTCGCGCTCGGCCCGAGCCAAGAGGCGCGCCACGCGTGGCCCGTAGAGTCGTTCGCACCCGACGCACACGCTGGCCTCGGGGGCGCTCGGCTCGGCACACAACCGGCAGCTCTCGGCGGATAGGTCCATGAAATCTGAGGCAATACTCGGCGGGGGCCTGCTCCGCCAAGTTTTCGGGAGATCGTTGGCCGGGCTGGCACGTAACCCAGGAGCATGACTTCAAGCTCGTCCTCCAAGCCGAGTCGGCGACTGGCGTTGGTTTCGGGGCTGGCGTTGCTCGGCGTTTTTGGGGCTGCCTCGGTCTGCAGCGCCGAAAGCCCCTGGCGTCGCCGACCGGCGGCAACCGCGCCTCCGCCCTACACCTTCGCTCTCGAGGATGCGCACGGGGCTCCTCTGTCGACCTTTCGGCAGGGGGGGCGCGTGTACGTGCTCGGCGAGCCGGGTGACCGCTACAACATTCGAATCCACAACCCCACGTCCGAGCGGGTCGAGGTCGTACTGACCGTGGATGGCCGCGACGCGGTGAGCGGCCAGATCGGCGACTACCTGACTGCGCGCGGCTACCTGCTTGACCCGTGGGCCTCACTGCTGGTCGAAGGATTTCGGCGCAACCTCGACGAAGTGGCGGCATTTCGCTTCAGCGAGCGAGGGCAGAGCTACTCGGCCCTGCGCGGGACGCCCGAGAACGTCGGCGTGATCGGCGTTGCGTTCTTCCCCGAGCAGGCGCGACCCCGTCCGCTGATTCGGCGCCGTGAACGTCGCCATTCGTACGAGGACCGCCCGTCCCCGAAGTCCGGCGCTTCTCGGGACCTCGAGGGGGCCGGGGCGGATCACTCTTCTGGTGCTGAAGCGTCGCGCAGGCCGTACCGCGCTGACGACTTTGGACCGAGAAAGCGCAAGCCCGTGCAGGAACGCTCGGAAGAGGCCAGCAATATTGGCACCGAGTACGGTGAGAGCCGCGGCAGCAGCGTGATCGAAATCCCCTTTGAACGACGCTCGCCGACGCACCCGGCGGCACTGCTCACGCAGCGCTACGACGACTACGCGGGCCTCGAAGCGCGTGGGATCGACCTCTCCGCTTTGCGCTACGCCTACCGAGACGACGAGCCGCAAGCGTTTCCGCGCAATCGCTTCGCTCAGCCGCCCTGACGGAACTAGACCCCTAGCGGCCCAGCTACTCAACTAGAGGGGTCGAGCGGCGTGAACCCGCTCAGCAGCTCGCTGAGTACCTGGATCATCAGCGGCACGTCCGCGCTGGCTGCCATTTCACGGCAGCTGTGCATGCTGAGCATCGGGTTGCCGACGTCCACTGTGCGCAGCCCGAGGCCGGCTGCCGCAATCGGACCGATGGTGCTGCCGCAGGGGATGTCGTTGCGCGAGACGAAATGCTGCGGTTCGAAACCCAGCTTGGCGCAGGCCTTGCGGAAGCGCGCCGCACTCAGACCGTCTGTCGCGTAGCGCTGGCTTGCGTTCAGCTTGAGGACAGGACCCTGGCCAAGCAGCGGGCGGTGCTGCTTGTCGTGTTTATCGGGGTAGTTCGGGTGCACGGCGTGCGCCATGTCGGCGGAAACCAGCAGCGAGCCCGAGAGCGCTCGCGCGAAGGCGTCGCGCGGGCCGGCATAGGCGTCGACGATGCGCGCGAGCACGCTTTCCAAGAACTGCGACCCAGCACCTGCCGCGCTCTCGCTGCCCACCTCCTCGTGGTCGAATAATACGACGACGCGCGTCGCTTCTTGCGCGTCAGTGGAGTCGAGTAGGGCGGTAATCGCGGCATGGCAGGAGGTCAGGTTGTCGAGTCGGGATGAGAAAATCAGTTCACCGCGCGCGCCACCGAGGGTTGGCGGCTGCGTGTCGAACAGGCATAGGTCGGTACCCTTGATCTGCTCGGGAAGCACGCCATCGCCCAGGCCGGCTGCGAGGCGCGCCCGTAGCTCAAGGCCCGCGCCCGCTTTCTCGAGCGCTGCAATGGGCAAGAGTTGAGTCTGCGGGTTCAGCGAAAGGCCACCGCTGTTGACCTCGCGGTTGAGGTGGATGGCGAGGTTGGGCACCCGGCAGAACACCCCTGGCAGCCGAATGAGTCGGGACGAGCCGTCCTCTAGGACCACGCGGCCGGCGATGCCCAGATCGCGGTCAAGCCACGTGGAAAGCAAGACTCCGCCGTACACCTCCACGGCGAGTTGCTCATAGCCGTGCGCCGTCAGCTCGTGGCCAGGCTTGATGCGCAGGTTGGGCGAATCGGTGTGGGCTCCAATGATCACGAAGCCGGCCTCTGCCGGGGAGCGCCTCCCCAGGCGAAACGCGGCCACTGACCCGCCTCCCCGCACCACGAAACCTGCGTCACCCGGGGCAAGCTGCCAGCTCTCGCGCTCGGAGAAGCGCCGGAAGCCCGCTCCGGAAAGCCTGTCCGCTACCTCGGAAACCGCGTGATAAGGGGTTGGGGCCGCCTCGATGAACGCGAGCAGGTCCCGCGCATGCGCATCGGCGACGTGGTCGGAAAGCATGGCTCCACTATACTCCGGCGTGCCGCGGGCCAAGTCGCCCTTCTGTCTCGACCCCCATGTTCAGCGCCGACATCCAGTTTCTCGACTTCACGACGCAGGACTGGGTCAGGCTTGCCGATCTGTTTCGGAGCCCCGGCTCGGCGACCCGAGCAGGCGCAGCCAGGGCGACCTCGGGTGGGGTCATCGGGGTGCGGCAGGGCGATCGCATCGTCAAGCTCGTCTCAACCGTTCGAGGTCGTTTGTCGCCACCGGAAGCGCCAAGCCACGGCCTCGTTTCGGCGGAGGCGCTCGGACGGCAGCACAACGCTACGTTCGCCCTCGTCCTGTCGGGCACGGCTCTCGAACAGCTGAGCGACCGCTTCGGCCGGCGGCTCTCGCGGGAACAGACCTTCCACGGCCAGCTGGAGGCCTTCGTGGAGGCCATGCGTGAGCTGGAGACGGAAGGCGAGGTACAGCTCTGGCCCACGCCATTTGCCGATTGGCCTATCCCTACCGAGCGCGCGCTGTCCGCGGCCTTGGATCTGGTCTGTCCGGACGGCAAGGTCGTCGTGTTAGGCGCGTTCGACGGCGGTGAGCTGCACACCGCGCTTGCGCTACGCCGCCGCGGACCGGGCTTCGACTGCGTGATGGGCCCTGAGCGTTTGCGCCGTGACATGGGGCTACTCTCCGGGGATTTCTCGCGCGACTACCGCTACCTCGGCGCTGCAGCCGAGGCGCGCCTTGGTCCAGTCGCGGTGGGCTGCTACGCCGAGCTGTCGACGTTTCAACGCCTTTCCGGCGCGCGCGAAGCCGGCTCGTGGGCGACAGCCGTCGCCACTCGCGACGTCATTCTGACGCCCGTGACGCGCGGCATTGCGCTACCGCTTGGCGTCGACGCCGGTCGCGCGGCGTTCCTCTTCGCGAAGGACCTGGCCGCTCGCTTTGGCCTACTCGAGCGCGTCAGCCAGACGCCGCTCGCTCCGGCGCTCGGGCGCGCTTATGCCTTCGTCGAGGGAGACGTGCGCCGCTACCTGGGCTTCGATCCGTGGCGGCTGCTCTCGAGCTGGCTTAGGCAGGGCGCGTGAAGCGCTCTGGCCGAATCCAGCGACGGCTCGCGCTGGCGATCGTCCTGACCGCGTTGATTCCGGTGCTGGTGGCCGTGTGGCTGGGCGACAAGTACGTGCGTGAGGCTGGTGCCCGCTATTTCGTGCCGGAGATTGGGACACATCTCGATCGTTCGCTCGGTCTATATCAAGAGCTGGCGCGCACACTCAAGGCGCGCATGCGCGAAGAGGCGGCGGTAATTTCACTGAGCCCTAGCCTGCGAAGTGCGGTGCAGACGGGGGCGAGCGAGGCCGTTGCCCAGGAACTCCGCGCGCGGCTAGCGGAGCATCCGGACCTCGTGAGCCTTAGCGTCACGGGAGCCGACGGGAAGCCACTCGCCAGCGCGGACCGCGGGCGCCCGCTGGATCCTGTGCGCGAGAATCGGCTCGAGGTGAGTCGGCCTCTGGCCGACGGCGCCGAGGCTGAGGACGGGCCGCAGCTACAGCTGGTATTTTCGGCCAACAAAGCTCGTTTCGACGAGCTCGCGGAGATGGGCCAGTTCCTCGATACCTACAAAGTGGTGGCCCGTCGCAGCAAGCAAGATCTGCGGGGCTACGTCGTCGCCTTCACGGTGCTGCTGGGCTTCACCATCGTCCTGGCCGTTGCCGTCGGAGCGCTCCTGGCGCGCGGCGTGGCGGTCCGGCTGGGTGAGCTCGCGGGGGCCACGGCGCGGGTTGCTTCGGGCAACCTGGCGATTCGCGTGAGCGAGGCAGGCGACGACGAGATTACCGCGCTGGCTCGCGCCTTCAACCGCATGCTGGGCGAGGTCGAAGCCAGTCGTTCGCGCATCGAATACCTGCAGCGAATCAGCGCTTGGCAGGAGATGGCGCGGAGGCTGGCGCACGAGATCAAAAATCCACTGACGCCCATCCAGCTCGGCGTGCAGGAACTGCATCGTCGCTACGAAGGTACGGATGAGAAGTTTCGCTCCTTGCTCGACACAACCCTAGAGATCGTCGAAGACGAGGTGGGAACGCTACGTCGCCTGGTGTCCGAATTTTCGGACTTCGCGCGCTTGCCGGAAGCTCGGCTCGAGCCTGCGGATCTCGTGGAGTTTCTGAGTGAGCAGCGCAGGCAGATCGAGCGCAGCGACGAGGAAGCGGCGCGAGAGAGCGCCGACGAACTCTCGGTGATCCGCTTGGCGGAGGAACGTCCGACCTTCGAGTGGCTCTTGCCTGCCGCTCGCGCCGACGTGCAGATGGACCGTCAAATGCTGCGCCGGGCGCTGCTGAACCTGCTGCAGAATGCCGCGGACGCTCTCGGGGAAGCCCGGGTCAGGCTTCCCCAGATCCGCGTTAGCCTCCGGCGAGAGGGGGACGCTTTCATACTCGACGTGGAGGACAACGGCCCGGGTATCCCGGAGGCTCAGCGCGCGCTCATCTTCGATCCGTACGTGACCACCAAGCACGCTGGCACTGGGCTTGGCCTGGCGATTGTGAAAAAGATCGTGATCGAACACGGGGGCACGATCACGGCAGGCGTGGGAAGTCTGGGCGGCGCAGGCTTGCGTGTCCGCTTGCCGGCGCTTGGCACGCCCGCGGCCTCCGGGCTGCCCCCGCGCCCGAAGCTCCTGGGGAACGGCTAGCTCATGTCGGGAGCACTATCGGGCAAGGAGCCCGACGCGAACAGCGGCTATCTGGTGGGCGCGCTCGTGCTGGGCTTCAGTCTGTTCGTCGGGATTTTTGTGCTGCCCGCGCTCGGGGCCAGGCAAGCCGAGGAATCCCCACTCGTGGGCAAGCCGGCGCCGGATTTCATCCTGCCGTACGTGACGGAAGCCGAGCGCGGCCGGGAGCAGCGGCTCTCGGATCTGCAGGGACGCGTCGTGGTACTCGACTTTTGGGCGAGCTGGTGCGCTCCCTGTCGAGCGCAGACGCCCGTGCTCGAGCGTGTCGCTGAAGCCTTTGGCAAGGACAAGCTTGTCGTGCTTGGCGTGGGCACGAGCGACGACCGTCAGAGCATCACCCGCTTCGTGACGCGCGCTCCACCCAAGTACGCAAGCGTGTACGATGAAGCAGGAGTGGCGTCGAGCGCCTACCGGGTCCAAGGCCTGCCGAGTTTGATCGTGCTGGACAAGGCCGGGACCATTCGCGCGGTGACGACCGGTTTGGTGGACGCTCGCGAGTTGGGACGCCTCGTCGAATCCGCCTTGAAGTGACCCTTAGGGTCGCAGGTCGGAGAGCTGCCTGGGCCACAGCTTTTGGTGACCGAACGAGA
>JANNWK010001096.1:0-4089 GCA_031408355.1 Myxococcales bacterium | reverse complement strand
GAAGTTCGCCTCGTAGCGACCATACCGGAAGTTGTTGAACTTGGTGCGGAACTCGCCGCTCGATATGGGCTTGGTGTAGACGTCGGTGTTGTCTTCGGCCCAGGACTTCGAGCTAGGTACGGGCTGCTTGCTGGCCGTGATCTTCATTTTCCCGTCGGCGAAGCTGATGGCGTCCTTGACGAAGCGCACGTCGCCCTCGGGCAAGCCGCCGTCGGAGTAGGTCCAGTTGGGGTCGTTGACTAGGTCAACTGGGGCGTCGAACTCCTCGACGAGCGTCAGCGTGAAGCCTTCACGGGTCGGGTAGGTGGTCGCCGGATTCGGATGACCGAGCACGCTGCCCTGGGGAGCCGTGCCCCCCTGCGGGGTGCTCCCGGCTTGGGAGTTGCCGCCGCCTTGCGGGGCGTTGCCACCTTGACCCACGTTGTTGCCCGTGCCGGCGCCCGGCGCCGTCCCATTGCCGGCAACGGGCGCAGTGCTGCTGCCGCCCGTGTCGTCCGGGTCCCCATAGTCGGGTCCTGCGGGCGGGTTTGAGCAGGCGAGCAACAGCCCCGTGATGCTGATGGTTGCGGTGGTCCAAGCTTTCATCGGCATTCGCTGAGCTCCTCTCCGTGCGTGTCCGGCTCCACACCGGCGGATCACCCTAACTTTCTCCGCTCAAACGCTTCGGTCAGCTACTTCGAGACCTTCACGCCGAGCGATCGAGGCCCTACGCTGAGCGTCGCGCCGTCGGAGAAGCGGACGAGGCGGGGCTTCGCTTCAGGATTGAAGGCGACGTGGCTAGTGCCCTTCGGGCCCTTGAACACCCCGTAAGTAGCAATGTCAGCGCTGATGCCGGGGGCGACACTGCCCAGGGCCTGCAAGCTTGATAGCCAATGACGCAACATCAACTTGGTGTTGCCGAACTCCGGTGTAAAATGGGTGTCCTCTTCAAAGAGCTTGAGCGCCCGCTCCGGCTCGGCCAGGGCCAAATACATGAGGAGGTAGTCGCGCCACGAATACACAGCGCCCGAGCTGCGCTGCCAGACCTCCTCGAAGTTCTTCTTCACGTACTCCGGGCTCCGGCCCAAGTAGGTAGAGGCGCCGGTGAACGGCAGGTAGTTGATGCCATGCACCATGATCGGGTCTTGATCGAACCAGGTGTCGTACTTGGCGCCCGCGCTCCAGACCATGCCGACCACGCTGTGCTCGAAGCCCTCGGGGAAGACCTGGCCATCGACGTCGAACCAGTATTGTTCGGCCGCCAGTACCTGCTGCGTGTGCAGGAATATGCCCAGATCGCGCAGCTTGGTGTCGCCCGTTTGGGAGCCCCACAGCACGATGCTGGCTGAGAGGTTCAGATCTTCGGACGAGGCCTCCTGGTTGTTGCCGTCGTCAAACTGGGCGGGGCCGTTGGCCCACGAATGCCCCGCGTAGAGGTCCATGTGGCGCATGAACGGAAAACGCGTGTCTTCCCGATCCGGGTTGGCGGCATCCTTGATCAGCTGCTCTATCATCGGCGCGTAGCGCCTGGCCCAGGCCGGATCGAAGCGGGCGATCGCCGCAGCGGCGCCCACGAAATATCCATAGTGAAAGTGGTGATCGTTTAGCTGCTCGGCAGAACCATAGCTGGCCGGTAGCGCTATCAGGCTGCGCCAGCGCTTGTCGTAGTGAAGCAGGCGCGGCGCCGTGCCATCAAACCAGTCGCTCAGCTCGTTCTCGATGGCGGTTACCAATCGCTGCTTGGCTTCCTTTTGACCGAGCTGGTCGGCGATGTAGAGCGTGTTGGTATTTCGGCCCAGGGACTTGCCAGCCCAGTAGGCGTCGCGCTCTTTCCCCGGGCCGTAGCCCTTGGGGAATAGATCGTCGACGGCGTAGGCTTCGCTCAGCTCGCCACTTAGACTGCTCAGCGGTAGGCCCGCGGCGTTTGGCAGCACTGGCAGGACGCCGTGAAACTTCGAGCGCGTCGTGAACTCGCTACCAACTCGCAGTTTCATTCGCCCGCGTGGAGAGTTGTAGCTGAGCTGGGAAAGCGGATCTTGGGTGTGCAGGTATTGATGCCGATACAGCGCCAGGAGCGTGGAATTCAGCAGCCCGCTGCCCGTTTCTTTCAGGCTGGTGGTGGCGCGGTAGCTCGTCACAAGCTCGGCCGTGGCCTCGTCGTAGGCCCAACTCACCTTCGTGTCCGTCACGAACGCATAGGCGTGCGACCGGAACAGCTCGAAGGTGGCGCTCCGGTCGTCGGGCAGCAGCGCGACAGAGAAGTAGTCTTGCCCAGCCAGATCCGAGGCGAAGCCCGCTTCTGTCTTCTCCCAGCGGCTCTTGCTTGGCGCGAAGACGCCGTAGAAATGCGTGCCCAGCTTGAGCAGGAGCGCGTTGCCGTCCTCCTTGACGACGTCCATCAGCGTGCCGCGGGCGATGCCAATGAGCGCGCGTGCGCTGCCCGTGCGAGTTGCATAGACGTACGGAAGGCCGTGGCCGAACGTGGCCCGCAGCTCGGCCTTGTCGGTCTTCCAGACCGCCGTAACGGCGAAGTCCGAGTAGCCCGCCACGCGAGTGTCGGGAAAAGCCTGTCCTTCGAGACCAAGCGTCAGATCCTGGGCGTAGCGGTACATGTACTCCCGAGGCTTGAGCTCGGGCGTGCTCGGGTAGCCGAGGCCGAGCCCAGCCTGCGTGGCGCGCATGACTAGCGGGTGCGCGTAGAGATTCAACGAGTACGGGTTGGTCTCATCGAACTGCCAAATCAGGGACGACCACCAGCTGTTGCTTCGCGGAACTCCGCTGAAGTCGGGCGTCACCTTCGGCGTCACCGACTTGTTTTGCCGATTCGTTGCGATCGCAAGCTCCGCGGGCGCCCGCTTCGACGCGAAACCCGCGCCGAACTGCTCGGCTGTGCCCCTTGCTGGAGTCACCGGCGTGCGCAGCTCAAGCTCGGAAGCGCCGCAGGCTGCCAGCAGCCAGGCAGTAAGCAGCATAAGGGCTGGACGCCTCATCATAGGTCTCCCCAGCCCAGCCGTAGATTCGCCTGGAAAATGTGGATGCCCTTCTCGATATTGTAGAAGTACTCGTAGCTGTATCCAGCCGTTGCCAAGAGTGCAGGACCCAGTAGGGGCGTCACGAACAGCTTGGCCCATAGTTCGGCGCCGCCCCGGATGTTCTCGTAGTCCTTGTTGCCGGTGACGCCGAGGTCGTGGGAAACGGGAAGTACCAGCATGAGCGAGTCCAGGCCTTGGGCGATGCCAGGGATCGCGTCCGGATCGATGAAGCGGAACTGCGGAGTGACGTTGCTGCGAACGCTGGCAAATTCCTGAGTCGGCTCGCTCAGTACGCCACCGCTATTGAGCTCGGCGTAGACGTTGGTCGCGGTCGCGTAGGTGCCCTGGAGACTGAGGTCCCAGCGCCCGGAGCCTTCGAAGCGCGTCCCGCCGAATAGGTCTCGTTTCGAGACGGTGCGCGCGCCATACACTTCATCGTCCTGCACCACGCCCGCATAGAAGTACCAGCCACGCGTCGGTGTGCGCACTGACCCCAGCGACCCGTGTTCGAACTTGGGCAGCACCAGGGGCGAGTACAGCGCGTACTCCACGAGCGCCGAGCGGACGTGCTTTTCGCGTAGCTTGTCGGCATTGGGGCCCGGAAAATCAGTAATGTCCAGAAGGGCGTAGCCGAGCTCGGCTGTCAGCTTGTCGGCGCCAACGAAGCGGGACAGCGCTAGCTTGCCCTCGTAGAGGTTGAACTTCTCCTCCTCTTTGGGCAGAAACTCCACCACCCCTACGCGCTCGACGCGTCGATAGTTGCCGACCAGCTTCAGATCGAACAGCGGGTACAGCGGCAGCACACGCTCGTAGCCGAGGCCCATGTCTTGGACGTCCACGTCGCTGCGCTTGTCGGGAAAGTAGCCGTTGGTGATCTGCGACGCTTCGCCGTGGGCCTTGTAGTAGCCGAGGTCAACGGCGCCCACGAAGTTGTGGCGGAGCCGAAGCTTGGCGTCGAACTGGTAGCGTAGCGGCGCCCGGGGGATATTCCAGATTTCGGTCGGCGTGAGCCCAGGGCCGACCACCGGGCGGTTGGCGCCGCCAGCGCGCAAGTCACTGTTCGCAAAATCGGCTTCAC
>JANNWK010001095.1:0-6611 GCA_031408355.1 Myxococcales bacterium | reverse complement strand
GCGCGCGATGATCGGCGGGGGCGTTTTCGCCGGCCAGGCAGGCGCCCGGAGACAACAAGAGCGTGCGTGTGCACTCACCCTCTGTCAGCTCGAAGGCGACGCTACCATCTGCGTTTCGAAGTAGTTTGGCGCGCTCGGCGTCCAGGCTGAGCGCGCGGAGCGCCAGGACTCGGTCACTCTTGCCGTCTGCAAAGAGTGGCGCACCCTGCCTGACGAACTCCGCGAAGTCTGTCGGGCTGAGCGACACTTGTAAGAGAGCGTCGTCAGCGGCCTCCCGGGACACCTCGAGTACCCCCTGGACGAGGCGCAACGCGTAGGTTTCGTCGCCGACGTGAAAGACGAGTGCACCGGCTGAGGTTGAAGGCGCGCTGGGGGTCCGGGCGAACCAGCCTGGTAGGTAGTTCCCGAAGAACTCGCCAGCGGAGCTGGGGGCTTCGCTCACGATCCGAGCAGCTCGCTGATTGCGTGGGTTTCCCGAGCGCCCAGCAGCCCGAACTGAACGCCGAAGCCGCCCGGCTTGATCCAGCGAATCACGCCCGGCAGGCGGGACGCTGCCTTTCCCTTGGGCAGGAGCAACACGATGGTAACCTCCGTGCCAAACGTGACGGTCGCCTCTGATTCTATGAACATCCCGCCAATGCTGATGTCCTTGGCTTGCCCCTGGATGGCACCGGCGCCGACCACCTCGCAGGCGACCTGGACGCTGAGAGGGACTCGGGCATGAGCTCGCTTGTCGTGCACTGCTGCTGCCTTGGGAGAAAGTGAGTGGACGAGAATCAGACGTCCACTCGTGCTTCATCCTTGGAACCATCGGGTAACCCTGTCAAGAAGGGGCCGCTTGCTGCCAAGCAGCCGGCCGGACGCCCGCGACTTGCGCGGCACTTCGAGGGTTGGCAGCTGGGCGCGCTCACGGTGGGTTGGGTCCTGACGGCCGCGCTGCTGGCGGTGCCGCGCGCCGCTCCGCCCGGCGTCTTTCCGGTGCCGCTGTTAGACGTGCGTGAAGCAGCCGCGCAGCGGGCACGCTTCAACGAGCTTTCGGATCGAGCGGAACGCCGACCGTTGCCTTTCGAGACGCGCGCGGTGGGTGACGGATTCAGGAAGCTCGGCTTGGCGTTGGCTGGCGCCGGTGAGGATGCGGACCACCAGCATCGAGTGGTTCGTGAGCGGGTCGGTCTGGCACTGCAAGCCGCTCAGGGGCCCGCACTGCTTGAGTTGCGGGCCGTGCAGGCGCGGCTGTTCGTGACGGCCGTGAGGGCTCACGAGGGGAGCTCACTCGTTTCGCCCGAGCTCCAAGCGCTGGGCGGCGACTTCGTGAAGCGGGCGATCCGCAACGGTTGGCTCGGGCCGTCGGGTTCGGGGGCGAGCGACGATGAGCTGCGGACGCTGTTCGTGTTTCGCTGGACGGAGCTCACGGGGCTTCGCCAGCAGCCGGGCTTCGCTCCCTCACTGGGCGAGCTGCGCCGCTATTATCGATTCCTCTTGCTGTACCCGGAGCGCGCGGGCGCCACGGGCAGCGATCTTGACCCGTCGGAGACCATGCGGCGGCGCCTCCAATATGTGGAGGCCCTCGCAAAACGCGACCCAGATTATCCAGCTGCGCTGGCACGCGGGGCGCTGCTTGGCGCGCTCGGCATGGCGCCGGCCAGTGTGGCGGCGCTCGAGGCCCACCGAACACGCCGTCCCGACGGCGAGTGGTCGCTGCGCGCCAGGAACTACCTGGCCTACGCCCTCGACGGGCCGGCCCCGGACGAGTTTCCGTAGACCGAGCCGGGGCTCTTCGCAACCGTCTGCGGATTGCCGGCGAAGTGCTAGAAGCGCGCTTCTATCGTGAACCGGTATCTTCCTCAGCTGCCTCTCGACCGTCGGCTCGTTTCCGTTGAGGCGCTGTCGCGGGAGCTGCTGCAGGGAAAGGGCTCACTTTCGTGTGTTGGTGCGGAAGGCTCGAGCACGGCGCTGATGGCGCATCGACTCGTGCGAGCGGGAGCGCCGCGCGTGGTGTGCTTGGTCGCCGACTCTGAGGCGGCACAGCGCACGGCCAGCGACCTCACCGCGCTTTCCCGTGGGCTTGGCCTCGCGCAGCTACCCGCGTTGTCGCCGCCCGACGACCCGCTGTTGATCACCGCTGAGGAAGCCACTCCCTACGCCGAGGCTCGGGCCGATCGACGCTTGTCTATGCTGCGCGCCGCGGCTCTGTTCCAGCTGGCGGCCGGCCTGCCGTCGCCGCTCGTCGTCGTCAGCGCGGGGGCACTCTGTCGACGGGTGCCGCCCCGCCGAGTCATCCGCGAGTCTGGCGCCGTCCTGGAGGTGGAGACTGAGCTGGACCCGCTCAAGCTTGCCCAGAAGCTGGATCTCGCGGGGTATTTGCGCGTCCCGCTGGTGGAAGATCCTGGCAGCTTCGCCGTGCGGGGCGGCATCTTCGATGTGTGGCCGAGCTCCGCCGCGGCGCCTGTTCGAGCCGAGCTCTACGGTGACCTGGTGATGGCGCTGCGCAGCTTCGATCCGGAGGATCAGCGTACCTTGGGGGAGGTAAGGACCGTGCTGGTCCCGCCGGCGACCGAGGCCGTGCAGGAGCCCAAGAGCGAGGCCCGCGCGAAGGAGACGCTGCGTGCGCTGTGCGACGCCTTCGACTACCCGACCACCAAGGCGCGCGCGCTGATCGACGACATCGCCGCGGGGCGTACGTTCTTCGGAGCGCAAGGCTACCTGCCAGCCTTCTATGAGCTCGAATCGCTGTTTGACTTCATGTCCCCGGATGACGTGCTGCTCGTCGAGGATCCGCCGGCCGTCGTGCGAGCCCTGAAAGAGGAGCTGGTGCGAGCTCTAGCGGGTGAGCGGGGTCGCGCGGGATTGCCGCATTTCCCACTGCACAAGCTGTACGTTGAATGGGCAGGGCTGGGCGAGGGATTTTCAGAGCGGCGACTGCTGGCCCTGCATCGGGTCGGCGTTTCTGGGCCGAGCACTGGCGATCCGGTCGAGCAGCTTGAGCATGCGCCACCCGATGCCCCGTCGCTTTCGCTGGTCGACCAGGCGGAGCTGGAGCGGTCCATTAAGGCGGCGCGCCAACAAAAGGGTAAACACAGCGCGCTTGACCCGCTAGCAGAGGCGATCGCGGAGTGGCAGGAAGCCGGTCTGGTCACGTTGATTGCGGCCCGCACGGAAACGCAGGCCGATCGTCTGGCGACGCTGCTGCAGCACCGAGGCGTGGTCGCGGTCCGCGGCTCGGAGGAGTTCGCGCCGAGTCTAAACAGGCAGGCCGTCCGGATCGTGACCGCCCCGCTTGCTCGCGGGATAGTCGCCCAGGGCGAAGGCTTCGTGCTGGTCACTGAGGAGGAGATTTTCGGGGCGCGGGCGCGGCGCAAATCAGAGGCGAAGAAGGGGACGACCAAGGCCTTCCTCGAAGATCTACGGACCCTGGATCCCGGCGACCTGGTGGTCCACTCCGACCATGGCATCGGTCGCTACCTGGGGCTGGAGCGCAAGCTGATTGGCGGTGTCGGGGTGGATCTGCTGGTGGTCGAATATGCCAGCGGCGATAAGCTCTTCTTGCCGGTTCACCGGCTCAGCCAAATCCAGAAGTATTCGGGCGGAGAGGGCGCGCCGAAGATCGATCGCCTGGGGGGTCAAACCTTCTCGAGGACCAAGGCCAAGGTCGAGCGTCGCGTGCGGCAGATGGCCGACGAACTCTTGCGCCTGGCGGCGGAGCGCAACGCCGTCCTGAAGGAGCCCTTCGAGGCGACCGGTGACGACTACCAGGCGTTTGAGGCGGCCTTTCCGTTCGAGGAGACCCGTGATCAGGCCACCGCGATTTCGGAGGTCCTCTCGGATTTGCAGAGCAGCAAGGTCATGGACCGGCTCGTCTGCGGCGACGTGGGATTTGGCAAGACGGAGGTGGCGCTGCGCGCGGCCTTCGTGGCGGCCACCCAGGGTCGGCAAGTGGCGATCTTGTGTCCAACCACCGTGCTGGCCCAACAACACTTCCTCACGTTTGCCAGTCGATTCGCCGAGTACCCGCTGACGGTGAAGGCGCTCAGTCGCTTTGAATCCAAGGCGGAGCAGCTGGAGACCTTGAAGGGGCTGAAGGACGGTACGGTCGATGTGCTCGTCGGAACGCATCGGCTGCTTTCGAAGGACGTTCACTTCAAGAATCTGGGTCTGCTGGTGGTCGACGAGGAGCAACGCTTTGGAGTGGTGCACAAGGAACGCATCAAGCAGCTCAAGACCGCCGTGGACGTCCTAACGCTTAGCGCCACGCCCATCCCGCGCACGCTACAGCAAGCGGTTGGCGGCCTGCGCGACATGTCGCTGATGGGAACAGCGCCCGTGGACAGGCGCGCGATTCGCACGATTGTTTCGCAGTTCGACGACGAGCTGGTGCGCGACGCCGTGCAGCGGGAGCTGTCGCGAGGCGGGCAGATCTTCTACGTGTATAACCGCGTCGATGGCCTGTACGAGCGCGCCGACCGACTGAAGTCGCTCGTGCCGGAGGCGCGGATTATCGTGGGTCACGGCCAGATGTCAGAGGGTGCGCTGGAGCAGACCATGCTCGACTTCGTCGAGGGCAAGTATGACATCCTGGTGGCCACGACCATCATCGAGAGTGGCTTGGACATCCCTCGCGCCAACACGATAATCCTGGATCGCGCTGACTTGTTCGGGCTCTCGCAGCTCTATCAGTTGCGCGGCCGCGTCGGGCGGGCTCGCGAGCGCGCGTATTGCTACTTGCTCGTGCCGCCCCCCAGCCAAATGACCGAGGAGTCGCGGCTGCGGATCGAGGCGCTAGAGCGGCACACCGAGCTTGGCTCGGGCTTCCGCATCGCGGCGCTCGACATGGAGCTGCGGGGCGCTGGGGACTTGCTCGGGGGTGAGCAAAGTGGCTTCGTCGCCAGCGTCGGCTTCGAGCTGTTCTGCCACATGCTCGAAGAGGCCACGCGCGAGCTGCGCGGAGAGCACGTGGTGCACGAGGTTGACACCGAGTTGTCGTTCGACGTGGAGGCGCTCTTGCCTGAGGCCTACGTCGCTGAGGTGGGCGTGCGGCTCTCGCTCTACAAGCGCCTTTCGAGCGCGACCGATGACGCTGAGGTGACGGCGCTGGCGACCGAAATAGAGGACCGCTTTGGCCCGCCCCCCCTGGAAGCGCGCCAGCTCGTCGAACTCATGCGACTCAAGACAGAGCTGCGGAAATTGCGAGCGCTCGGCTGTGAGGCTACCGCCAAGGCAGTCACGCTCCACCTGGCCGATGACACCCCGCTCGATCCGAGCAAGGTCGGCGCCCTGGTGGCCCCCAAGAAGTCGCCCTACCGGCTCTCACCCGATGGTCGGCTCACGCGGCGCGCTCTCGAAACGGAGCCGCTCAGCAACGGCCTGGTGTTGGCGGACAAGATGCTGGAAGAACTCTCGAAGTGCCTCAAGGCAGCGAGCTAGCCGCGCTCTCGGGGCTCTCACCGGCGCACTGAGGCGTGCACGTGGCTTTCGTCCTCGTACAGCACCCAATCGAACTTGGCTGCCACCGCCAACGCCGCCAGCCTGCCAAGCTTGGCCTGATCCTGGTCAGAGGTCGTAAGATCGGCGGCGCGGCCTTCGTAGTGCAGGCTTTCGGAGCCATGCTCGCGGTCCTCATCCCAGGCCTCGGTGACGCGCAGCTCAAGCTTCGGCCAGGTTTGCTTGACGAGCGCAGCGAGCCTTACCAGCGAAGTGCGCAGGCGCGGCGTCATCATCCGGTCCGAGTCATTGCCCTCCTCGTCCTTGAACCGAAGCGGGCAGTCGCGACAGCTCTGCAGGCGTGAGAACGAACGACTGCCGCGCCGGACGCGTTCGCCCATCGCACCCGTCGCCTCGATTTCGGAGGTGTTGGGGACTCGCTGGCCCTGCGTGAGCTCGGCGCGCTGCTGCTTGGAGAGCGGAGCATCAGCGTCGTTGGACCAGTCAGCGAGGTCGGAGCAGCCGATGAGTTGCCAAGTGAGCAGCGCCAGGGCGAGCGGAGCTCGGTTGCGTGAAGGCAGCATGCGTCCGATCCAGCGTGGCCGGGGTGGCGTGGGGCGGCCAAGAAACGTGCTGAGCGCTGAGACAGCCGCCGGTGTCAGCTAGACCGCCAAAGGCCGCCAGGAGAGGCTCGTGGGGAGAGGTGCCAGCACATGAACCGCAACACCGGATCGGCTCTCCGCCCATGAGCGTGAACCAGGGGGACGTGTTGGCGGGCAAGTAACGCGTGGACAAGGTGCTGGGCATTGGCGGGATGGGGGCGGCGTGCAGACGGCCGCGGGCATCACGTTCGTGGTCCTGCGCACGGAGACTCGGCGCGGGTCGAGGCGACCCCGGGGCCGTGCCCTGGGCTTTCGGGTCTGCCGGTGCGCGGCCAATTTTGAACGGACGGACATGAGCGCTAAGGAAACACCGCCCATGAAACGGAATCGTACCCGCCAGGCTCTTCCCACGCTTCCAAGTGCACGCCGCGAGCTGCGCTGGGCAGCGCTCGCAGCGTGCGTCTTGCTTGGCTGCGGGGCAAGCACGCGACGGTGAAGCGATCGGTCGACAGCAGCTGCCTGCTGAGCAGACAAGGATTGCGACCCTGGCCTGTTCTGCCTACTGGCGGGCGAGAACGGCTCGGCGTGCGT
>JANNWK010001094.1:0-1574 GCA_031408355.1 Myxococcales bacterium | reverse complement strand
GTCCGCTGCTGCCGCGGCCCCCGCGGACCCCGCGGATCTAGGCCGGGCCTAGATGAGACAGCGCCGGATCATGTCTTCCGTCGCAAGCTCGTCCCCGGGGCTGAGCCCGCGCGTCAGATCGTCGGCGGGGGATTCGGCGCTCTTCAGCAGTCGCTCGAGGGGTTTGATGAAACGCCGCTCGTCCTCGTTCTGAGCGTTGCGGCGGCCGCGCCGGGAAAGTCCGCCCGAGGCGATGTCGAATACTTGCTGGGCGAAGTTCACGGCTGGCTTGCCGGCGAGTGAGGCGCTGAGGCCCTCGCGGATCAGGGCTGGGCGGTCGCGGGTGACCGTCTCGAGGTCCAGAGGTGCGACGAGCTCAGCCGCTTGGTCGAGCGAGCGAGCGTCGTACAGGATACCCGTGAAGAGCGCTGGAACCGCGATGGCCAGGCTGGCTGGCAATGAATCACAACCGCGCACCTCGAGCGTGTTCTTGAGCCGCGCTTCGGGGAAGAGGGTTTGCAGGTGGAGCTTGAAATCCGCGACCGTAGCGCGGTGGCCTTGGAAGCCGTCGCGCAGGAAGTGGCGGAAGGTTTGGCCCGTGTTCACGACGACCTCGCCTTCGCGCTTGAGCAAGAACATCCCAGCGTCTGCCGCCCATTCGACGTAGTCCAGATAGCCGGGCTTCGCCTTGTGCCAGAGGCTAGGAATCAAGCCCGAGCGCGAAGGGTCCATGTGGAGCCACACTTCGCCGCGTAGGCTCTTGCTGTCGGTCACTTTGCCCTCTTTGAAGGGCGAGTTTGCCAGCATGGCGTGGATGATGGGCGAAAGCTTGAGCGAGACCATGAGTTTCTTCATCGCGTCCGCTTCGCTGAGGAAGTCGAAGTTGGCCTGAATGGTCGCGGTCCGCCGCATCATGTCGTGGGCAGCGTGCCCCAGCGTTGGCAGGTACTCGCGCATGATGGCGTAGCGCTGCTTCGGTACCCAAGTTAGCTCCTCCTGCCGCGCTAGCGGGTGGAAGCCGACGCCCAGCCAGCTGAGGCCGAGCTCCTTCGAAACGGGGCTGAGCTCATGCAGGTGGTTCTGGAACTCTGCGGCAATCTGATGGAGGTCGGGCAGCGCAGCGCCCGAGAGCTCGAACTGCGAGCCAGGCTCGAGCGTAATGCTGGCGCCGCCGCGACGCAGCGCGATGGTCGGGCCGCCGAGCAACTCTTGCTCGGGCTCCCAACCGTATTGGCAAAGCGCGTCGAAAATGCGCTCGACGCCGCGCTCCCCCGCGTAAGGCAGCGGCGCTCCCTGGGCGTTGACCGCGAACTTCTCGGCCTCTGCACCAATGCGGAATTTGTTGGCGGGCTTTTCGGCGGCTCGGAAGACCTCGACCAACTCTTCCAAGCTCTGGACGGGGCGGTTGTCGGGCGGGTACTCGGGGGTCGAAGCCATAGGCGTGGGGTAATAGGGCTGAACGGCCCGGGTTACCAGTCGCCTGGACGGGGGTCGATCTCGGTGTCCGACCGCCGGGCGGGGACCGAGGGGTGCAGGGAACCCAGCGCCAGCGCCAGCGAACGGGTGTGCTCCTCGGTCGTGCCGGCGCCGCCGCC
>JANNWK010001093.1:0-2154 GCA_031408355.1 Myxococcales bacterium | reverse complement strand
GTGGGCTGGAGCCGCTGAGCGCCGTGCCCGCGCCGTACCAGGCGGCCAAATAGGCCAGCACGCGCGTCAAGCCGTTGTGCAGCACTTGTCGGCGAAGCACGGCATTCAGTAGAGGCCGAGGCACCCAACCCGCCCCCACGCCGGCTTGCCCCTTGACGCCCGTGTGGCTCGCTCGCAATACCTCGGGCTTCTGAGAAGGAGTCCGAGAGAATGACGCAAGAACATTGGGCCGCGCTGATTGAGGCTTCGGGAGCGACGAAGGACGACAAGGGTCTGCTTGTGTTGCCCGTGGGTAAGCTGCTCACGCTCTACGTCAGTTCCGGTAGCTCGACGCTCAGCGTTTCCCGGGTTGAGTCGGTGAAGAGCGAGCACGGGCTGGTTCACGCTCGCACGAAGAAGGGCGAAGTGTTCGTGCTGGCGCTCCAAGACGTGTTCGCGGGCGCGGTGGACGAGTCCCAGGGCTCCGAGCGTAAGGCCGGTTTCGTCTAGAACCGCGCGCGTGTGTGTCCCGGCCGGCTTGCTTGCCGCCCGGGGGCACTCGGGCTACGGGCGTCGCATGTCCTCAGAGGATCCGCTGCAGATTGGCAGCTATAGCTTCGGTTCGCGCTTGTTCGTGGGCACCGGAAAGTACCGGGATGTGGAGGAGACGCGCGGAGCGCTGCTGGCTTCGGGCGCCGAGGTCGTGACGGTGGCGCTGCGGCGCGTGGATCTGAAGGATCGTGGCGAGGGCTCGATGATGAGCCTTTTGCTCGAGAAGCGCTGGACGCTTCTGCCCAACACGGCCGGTTGCTATAGCGCCGACGAGGCCGTGCGCACGCTGCGACTGGCGCGCGAGTTGGGGCTCGGGGATCTGGTCAAGCTTGAGGTCATTGGCGACGCCAAGACGCTCTACCCGGACAACGAGCAGACGCTGGAGGCCGCCAAGTTGCTCGTGAAGGAGGGCTTCACGGTGCTCCCGTACTGCATTGATGATCCGATCATCTGCAGAAAACTCGCGGACGCTGGCTGCGCCGCGGTGATGCCCTTGGCGGCGCCTATCGGCTCGGGCCTGGGCATTCGCAATCCCTACAATTTGCAGATCATTCTGGAGAATTCCAAAGTTCCTGTGATCGTGGACGCTGGCGTTGGCACCGCGAGCGACGCGGCCATCGCCATGGAGCTCGGCTGTCAGGGGGTGCTGATGAACACGGCGATTGCCGGTGCGAAGCGGCCGCTTTTGATGGCCGAAGCTATGCGCGAGGCTGTCAGCGCGGGGCGTAAGGCCTATCTGGCCGGCCGCATGCCGCGGCGCCTGTACGCGAACGCTTCGAGCCCAGAAGCGGGCCTCATCGAGTAGCCCGAGTGAGCGGCGCCGAGACATCCTCACTGGCGAAGGTAGCGCTCACCGCCTACCAGCGGCGGCTGTTCGTGTTCCTCAGCGTGGCCACCTTCTTCGAGGGCTACGACTTTTTCGCGATCACGCAGGTGCTGCCGAGCCTGCGTGCCACGTTCGGGCTGACGCCCCGTGAAGGCACCTGGCTGATCGCGCTGATCAATTTCGGCACGATTTTGGCGTATTGGCTGGTGCGGCGCGCCGACCACTGGGGCCGCCGTCGCGTGCTCTCCATCACGATCGGAGGCTACGCTCTCTTCACGTTTCTCTCGGCGCTGGCGCCGGACGCGTTGAGCTTTGGGCTATTGCAGCTGGTGGCGCGCGTGTTCCTGATCGGCGAATGGGCTACCAGCATGGTGGTGGCGGCCGAGGAGTTTCCGGCGTCCCGTCGAGGCACCGTGATAGGCGTGGTGAGCGCCAGCGCGGGCCTGGGTTCCATTGTGTGCGCGGGCGTTGTCCCGTTCTTGCTCACGACGGCCTACGGTTGGCGCAGCGTTTACCTGGTGGGCGTGTTGCCGCTGCTGCTGCTGATGTATGCGCGGCGCGGGCTGCGAGAAACAGCGCGATTTGCGGAACAAGCGCCGACGCGGCCCGCGCGGACGCCGCTCTTGGCCATCCTGCGCACGCCGCACCGGCGCCGGGTCCTCCAGCTCGGTGCCATTTGGTTCCTATCCTACATTTGCACCAACAACGCGGTCACATTCTGGAAGGAGTACGCCATCGCCGAGCGCGGCCTGAGCAACGGCCAGGTGGCCCTGGTGATGACGGTCTCCGCGCTGGTC
>JANNWK010001092.1:0-4072 GCA_031408355.1 Myxococcales bacterium | reverse complement strand
CGGCTTCGGATGATCGCGGAGCCCAGATAGACGAAAGGCTCGGGCGGAATCCGAGCCTTTCCAACCAGCGATCGGTTGTGGCGCAAGCTTCGCCGATCGGGGTCGATAGAGCCAAAAAGTCTGCTGGGCGGGGCCAGCGCTCGAGGACTTTTATCGGCTATTTCAGTGCCGGCTCTGTCGCAAGCAGGTGAAGCTGTGCGGGCGGTGCGACTGGGGGCAGGAGTTCTGCGGTCGCGAATGCGCTTCGATAAGCCGTCGCGAGAGCGTGCGTGAAGCGGGGCAGCGATACCAGCAGACGCTGCGCGGTGGGCAACGTCACGCGGCGCGACAGGCCCGCTATCGCGCGCGGCGACTGGAGAAAGTGACGCATCAGCCCTCGGCGGAAGTCGCGAGCTCGGGCAGGGAGATCGAGCGGCGAGAAGGCGCCGCCTTGCCCAGGAGTACGGACGATGCGACTGACGGCCCAGCTACGAACGACGAGCTCGGAGGCACGACTGCTGTGCACGAGCGCCGAATGGGGCGATGTGCTGAAGGCGCGGTTGCCGCTCCGCCCATGCCACCCGCGAGCCCTGCTCACGCTGCTGGAGGGGGTGGCGCTGTGGAACGGCAGCCGGCTCAGCGTTGTGATTGCTGCGGAGCACGGCTCCCCGAGCTGGCTCGAGTCGGGGCTTTTCGGCGACGAGCTGTGGCCCGGCGAGAGCCAGCTGGTGCGGTACGAGGTCGGCGGCCACGTCCGCCCCAAGCGCCTGCGCGGCCTCGGCGACTTTCGTGAGCTGCGAATTCCTGCTCGGGGCGGTCGATGATCACGAAGGAGCAAGCGACCGAGGTAGTGCGGCTATTCCACGCCGAAAAGTGGAAGATCGGCACGATCGCGGCGCAGCTTGGGGTACACCACGGCACCGTGCGCCGCACGTTGGCTCGTGAGGGCGTGGCGGCCCCGTCGCGCGTGCACAAGCCGTCGATCGTGGCGCCGTATGTGCCATTGATCGTGGAGACGCTGGGCATCTACCCACGTCTGCCTGCCAGCCGGCTGTACGCGATGGCAAAGGAGCGAGGCTACCCGGGAGGCCCCGATCACTTTCGCCGTGTGGTGGGGCAGCATCGACCTCGGCCGGTGGCGGAAGCCTACTTGCGTCTGCGCACGCTACCTGGCGAGCAAGCCCAGGTCGACTGGGCGCATTTTGGCAAACAGCTGGTCGGCAGCGCCGAGCGCCCGTTGATGGCGTTTGTGATGGTGCTGAGTTTCTCGCGCATGGTGTTTCTGCGCTTCTACCTGGACGCGCGGATGTCGAGCTTCCTCGACGGTCACGTGTCCGCGTTTGGCTTCTTTGGTGGGGTGCCGCGCGTGCTGCTCTACGACAACCTAAAAAGTGCGGTTTTGGAGCGAAAAGGCGATGCAATTCGCTTTCACCCGACGTTGCTCGAGTTGTCGGCGCACTACCGGTACGAGCCGCGGCCGGTGGCGGTGGCGCGCGGCAACGAGAAGGGCCGCGTGGAACGCGCAATCCAGTACATCCGCACGAGCTTCTTTCCGGCGCGCAGCTACCGGGATATCGACGATCTGAACCGTCAAGCGCTCGACTGGTGCCTGACGACGGCGGCCGAGCGACGCTCACACGAGAACGAGCAGCAGCTGGTCCGCGACGCCTTCGAGAGCGAACGCCCGAGTCTGCTGTCGCTTCCCGAGGACGGGTTTGTTTGCGATGAGCGCGTGGAGGCCAGCATCGGGAAGACGCCGTACGTCCGCTTCGACCTGAACGACTACTCGGTGCCGGCAACGGCCACGCGCCGCTCCGTCACGGTGGTGGCCAGCCGCGAGCGCGTGCGCGTCTTCGACGGAACGGAGCTCATCGCCGAGCACGCTCGCTCGTGGGACAGACGCCAAACCATCGAGAATCCGGACCATATTGCAGCGCTAGCCGAAGCCAAGCGCGCGGCGAGCGAGCATCGGGGCCTGGATCGGCTGTATCGGTCCGCGCCGTCGTCGCGAGCGCTGTTTCGGGCGCTGGCCGAGCAGGGCAGGAACCTTGGCGGCGCGACCATCACGCTCATCAACCAGCTCGACCTGAACGGTGCCGCCGAGGTCGAGGCGGCGGTCGCTGAAGCGCTCAAGCGCGGCACGCCACACCTGGCGGCCGTGCGGCACGTGCTCGAGCACCGGCGCCACGAGCGCGGACTGCCGCCTGTGGCTGGACGTCATTTGCCTATCGACGAGCGGGTGAACCACGTCGTTACACCACACTCGCTCGCCGACTACGACGACATTGGAAAGGACCAGGACCAGAACCATGACGACTAATCGCGACCACGATCACGACCTACGAGAACGAGCGCTGCGCCTCGGGCTACACGGCCTATTGGCCAACTGGGACGACGTGAAAGGGACGGGCTGGCTCGGCTCGATGCTCGCCTACGAAGAGTCCGAACGCACACGCCGGAGCCTTGAGCGCCGTATCAAAGATGCCCGTCTTGGTCGCTTCAAGCCGCTGGCCGACTACGACTGGAAATGGCCCAAGAAGATCGACAAGACCGCGATCGACGACCTTTTCAAGCTGAGCTTCTTCGAGGACGGCGCCAACTCCGTGCTGCTCGGACCGAACGGCGTCGGCAAGACGATGTTGCTCAAAAACCTCGCCCATCACTGTGTGATGCGCGGCTACACGGTGCGCTTCACAACCGCCAGCGCCATGCTGAACGAGTTGGCCATGCAGGACAGTAGCGCTGGCCTAAACCGTCGCATCAAGCACTACGTCCACCCGCAACTGCTCTGCATCGACGAGGTTGGCTACCTGTCCTACGACAGCCGCTACGCCGACTTGCTCTTCGAGGTCGTCACTCGCCGCTACGAAGCCCTCAAGCCCGTGGTGCTCACCACCAACAAGCCCTTCTCCGAGTGGCCCGACGTCTTCCCGCACGCCGCCTGCGTCGTCACCCTCGTCGATCGCCTGATCCACCGCTGCGAGGTCCTGCACATCGAAGGCCACAGCTACCGCGCCAAGGAAGCCAAGGAACGCGCCGCAGCCAAAAAGGCGCTCAGGCCCAACGAGACGCGCCCGGATTTACGCCCTTCTGGGTGACCGGCAACATCCGGTGGTGCGCTGATGCGGATCGCGTTTTCGAGCACGGTCATGTCGCCCCTTCCTTTCGTCGTCGTCCCCGTAGCGGAGCCGCACGCTTGGTGTTGATTGCTCGTGGGCCAGTTGTCGAAACGTCCGAGCCCTTGGCGTGATCGCGAAGGCCCGCGCGAATCTCCAGCTCCAAGGCGCCACGGCCTGTGCGGATCCTTCGGACGAAGGCGCGCGGCGCAGCCGTGGAAGGATCGTGCTTGGCGCTCCACGCGATGACCTCCAGCATGATCGGTAGGAGGTCCATGCCCTTCGCGGTCAGACGGTAGCCACCGGAAGTGCGCTGGTCGTCACGTTCGATGATGCAGTCGCGTTCGAGTCTGACCAGGCGATCAGCTAGAATGTTGGTCGCGATCCCCTCCTCGGCTCGCAGGAACTCCGTATAGGTGTTCCTGCCTTTGAACATCAGATCGCGGACGATCAGCAACGTCCACGAGTCGCCGAAGGCCTCGAGTGCGAAGTGGATCGGGCAATCTGAGCGGCGCCGGGACTTGCTCATGGCGACGGCTCGCCAAGGATGTGCCAGGTGTCGCTGCGGACCGTGAACTTGCAAAACACAAGTGATGGATGGCACGGTCACTTGCAAAAGGCAAGTGAGGGCCGAGCGAGTCGGAAGGGCCTTGCGCGCCTGAATCGCGCGATGGGGCTGCTCTGAGTCAGCGCGCGCGCCGGTAGTGCATGGCGACCGCGCCGCTGCGGAGCGGCTTCGCCGAGAGCAGCTCGAGCCGTCGCGTGCTGGGTAGCCCGCTCTGGTACAGGGTCGGGCCGTGGCCGGCGATCCTGGGGTGGACGAGGAACCTATACTCGTCGATCAGATCCAGCCGGTCCAGCTCGGTCGCGAGCTTGCCGCTACCGAGGAGCACGCCAGCAGGGGTGCCATCCTTGAGTTTCTGCACGTTCGTGCGCAAGTCGCCGTTGATGTGGTGGCTATTGGTCCACGGAAAGTC